>NZ_JBYNAH010000007.1:0-17342 GCF_059781815.1 Salipiger sp.
GCTTGAATCATGCTCAAAGCCTGATGTGAATCCCTTTTGTCAACACGACCTAGCGGGCAAGGAATGCTCCCGCTTGCTGCCTTGCGAAGGGTCTACGCGGCATCTTATCGCGTCAACTCAACTCACTGGTGCAGGATTAACTCAAAAATCCCCAAATGAGAGAATCGTGATACCCTCCGTTCACTTGAACCAGGATTTGGAGGATTTCTATGTCGGACCAGCCTCAACCCAAACCCATCCAGGATGTGAGTGAATTCATCCTGAACAACCACGGCGCATTCGCAGTCTACGGAGGATTTCACTGGTGGGACTCGAACGGTAAGATGCACACTGCGGTGCATCATGCGAACGCTCCTTATCAACACGGCAAGTTTGGCGTCCCGCCTTCGATGTTCGACATTCCCGAGGGCTCTGTGCTCTGCTTTCGCGCGGGCATCGAAGCTGGTGGAAAGGAAGTCGCCAAGGAGGCTTTCACCTACAACCCCGATGCGGATGCCGCCCCTGAGTACAGAACGACCGGGACAACGATGTCTTCGCACATGGAGTATGAAGGCATTAAGGCGCCGATACCACCGGACTGACCCTCGAGTCGTAGCCTGATCGGAGGGTCCAAGGGGGCCACAAAATCCAAACGGCAAGCCATCGGACTGGCCCCATTTATAGAAGTTTGGCCGTGTCTCGCCGTCTCGCTGTCTCAGCGTGCCGCTAGTGGCTCCCAGAGGACCGGCTTCGTGCTATGCGAGGGAACGACGCCGGATCCTTTCACGTCAGAAACGGTACTTATCGCGTCGCCCACCGGCCAACTGACAGCCCGATGACGACCGATGATCTCGGCATGAAACTGCCACGCTACGTTCAGCGCCGCCCGTCCGGCCTACTCCGCTACAAGCGGAGCGTTCCGAAGCGCCCCGGGGCCTCCTCAATCTTCGCGGTCCTCCGCAAGATCGGATAGAGTCTCGCAAGGGCTCAACCAAAATCACTGCATTGCGTCGGGACGAGAAGCCCTAGGCGATCCCCAACAGCCGCTCTTGAAACTACGCATTTCGTTGACGCACACGCATTGCGTGTGAATGCTTACCCTACGGAGGCAGCAACCAGGCCTCCCTCGCGGACCATCCGGGGCCGCAGCGCCATTGCGGGAGGACCAGAGATGCGGGAATGCGATCTGATCATGAAGGGCGGGATCACCTCCGGGGTGGTCTATCCCTATGCCATCACCGAGCTGGCAAGCGCCTACCGCCTGCGCAGCATCGGTGGCTCCTCGGCCGGGGCCATCGCAGCGGCGCTGGCCGCAGCCGCCGAGTACCGGCGCCAGACATCCCCCGGCAAGGACGATATGGGAGGCTTCGAGGAAATCAGGGCCATCGCCGACGAGCTGGCGGAGGACATGGGCAAACTGCTTCAGCCCGCGCCCCCCTTCGCAGGGGCGTTCGGTCTGCTTCTCGCGCTGGTTTCGGATCCGGCACAGGGCGGATCCAAACTCCGAGGCCTGCTCACCGCCGCCACCCGGCTCTGGAAGCGCCCGTTGCTGCTCGCTGCGGGCACGGCGCTGGCGGGGCTGATTGCCGCCGTGGTGCTCTGCGATCTCGGCTGGCTGTTCACCGGGCTGCTTGCCGGCCTGCTGCTTGTGGTCGCCCTCATCGCCCTCGACCTGCGGCGGCTCTTGGCGAAGGATCTGCCGGCCAACCGCTTCGGCCTGCTGCCCGGCACCACGCAACCCGGCGGCAAGGGGCCGGGCCTGACCGAATGGCTGGCCGACAAGATCGACATCGTGGCCGGCAATCTCGGCCCCGACGGCAAGCCCGGCACCCCGCTCACCGTCGGCGATCTCGAGGCTGGCGCGATCGAGCTTGCCGCCATGACCACCGACCTGACCTCGAAACGGCCGTTCCGGCTGCCGCTGCGCTCGGCGCATCACTTCTTCTCGCGCAAGGAATTCGAAGACCTGTTTCCCCCGCGCGTCATGACCTATCTCATAGGCGAGGCGACGCCGCTCGATGCCAGCGCCGAGGGCGGTCCGGCGGACCTCTACCCGATGCGCATCGACAAGGACTTCCCGCTGCTGCTTGTGGCGCGCCTGTCGCTGAGCTTTCCCGGGCTGTTCCAGGCGGTGCCGCTCTGGCGCCGCGACTACCAGCTCAAGACACCCGCGGGAGAGGCGGGCCTCTGGCGCCGGTGCCTGTTCTCCGACGGGGGCATTTCGTCGAACCTGCCGATCCACTTCTTCGACGCCTGGCTGCCGCGGCGCCCGACCTTCGCGATCTCGCTCGCGTCGTGGGACCCGAAACGCCATGGCAAGGAGCGGGTGCACCTGCCCGAACGATCCGGACAGAACACCAATCTGCCAACCCATGACCTGGGAAGTCTCGGCGCCTTCCTCTCCTCCGTTCTGAACACCGCGAAGGACTGGCAGGACACGTTGCAGACCACCCTGCCCGGCTTTGCCGAACGCACCGTCGAGATCCGTCTCGACGAAGCGAAGGAAGGCGGACTGAACCTGTCGATGAGCAAAGAGACCATCACCAGCCTGACGGGCCTCGGTCGTCAGGCCGGGCGCATGCTGGTGGAAAACTTCGACTTCGAGGAGAACCGCTGGCGCCGCGCGATGTCGTTGATGGGAGAGATCGAGGGCAGCCTCGAGGCCTATGCCTGCGCATGGCACGAAGTGCCCGTTGGCACCACGGCCATGCCCTACGAGACGCTGCTGACCGAGTACGATCAGAAGACCATCACCAACGCCACCAAGACCTGGCGGCGGGATGTCCTCGCCCCCTTCGCGGAACGCCTTGCAGAGATCGGCGCGGATGTCGCTGCCGCGCGCTCGGCCGGTGAAAGGAAGACCGTGCAAGAGGGGCCGCGCCCGGGTCAGGATGCGTCGCTTCGGCTTTTGGCCGAGGCCGACCGCCGACCGCAATCGCGCGAGGGGGTTCCGCGGGAGGATGGCGCATGATCTTTTTCGATCATGCCGACCGGGAGCGCGACCT
The DNA here is from genome assembly GCF_059781815.1 of Salipiger sp. NCBI lineage: Bacteria > Pseudomonadati > Pseudomonadota > Alphaproteobacteria > Rhodobacterales > Roseobacteraceae > Salipiger > Salipiger sp. Next base: position 2,985 of record NZ_JBYNAH010000007.1, read on the forward strand.
GCCCGAGTGGTTCGCCTCGCGCGAGGTCGAGGAGGCGCGCCGCCAGATCGCCGGTTTCCTGTCACTGGGGGACCGAGAACGCGCCCAGACAGACCCGCCGCCGGTCTGGAAACTTCCCGTGGGCCGGGATGTGCTGGCCGCGCTGGAGCAACGCTCCGGCGGCCTCTGTGCCTTCTGCGAGCAGCGCACGCCCATCAGGTCCTGGCGCTTCCGCCCGCCGGCCCATGCCATGCCGATGGCCAGCCCCGAAGAGCGCATCGCCTATCTCTGGCGCAGCTTCGATTGGTCCAACTTCTTCCCGATCTGCCGCGAGTGCACCCCCAGCCCCCCGACCTATTTCCCGGTCGACGGGCCGCGTGAGGCCGCCCCTCCGCCGCCGCCCATGCCCGACAAGAGCAGCACCTCGTCCGGCAGCCTCTGGCGGCTTCCCTTCTCCGGCGACGTGCACCAGACCATCCTCGGTGCCGGGGACGGCTCGGGGCGGCCTCCCGGCGACGATGCGATCCTTTACCACCCCGGCGAACCCGCACAGCCTGCCAGCACCTTTCAGGCGCGCCGCGACGGTGGGCTCATCCCCCTCAACACGCGCGCCCGGGAAACCGTGGCGACCTACCACCTTCAGCGTCCCGATCTGGTCGAGGCCCGCCATCGGATCGCGCAGGAGTTGATCGAGCGCCTCGAAGAGGCGCCGGTTCACACGCTGCACCTGATGACCGGGCTGGGGACCGATCCGGACCGTACGCCGCCGGAGCGACCGGAGTTCCCCGGCTTCGCCTATCTCGCCTTCCGGCAGGTGCTCGCCGATGCGCTCGGCCGGATGGGGCTCAAACGCTCCCTGTCGCTCGCGCAGATTATGCGCAGCACGGCGTCTGTCCAACGCAACGGCGCGTTCCCGCAGGCGCTGAGCGAGGCGATCAATGCCTTCCGCAGCGAGGACCGCGCCCCCGACGAGGCCGAGGCGCAGACCGCCGGTGCAGCAGCGCCGCAGGCGGCTACGCTGCCTGATGACAGCGCGGCCCGACGCGCCCATCCCCGGATCGCGACGCTTGCGTTGAGGGACTTCAAGTCGCTCGAGTCTATCGACCTCAAGCTGCCCGCGGCGCTCGAACCCGAGGCCGACGATATCCTGACCGAGACCAGCATGGAGCCGCCTTCGGCCCCGTGCCTGCTGATCCTCGGCGAGAATGCCACCGGAAAGAGCTCGATCCTCGAAGGTCTGGCGCTCGCCTGCCTCGACGCCCCGTCACGCGCCGCGCTGGCCGAGGCGGTGGAGCTGCGCCCCCGCCGCCTGACGCTCGACCCGCGCTATATGGGCGCCCCGGACGAAGAGCCGCGCGACTGCGCCAGCGTCGAGATCGCCTTTCACCCGGAAGACCCCGGCGAGGAGGGCCGCCGCCTCAGCCTCATCGCCCGGCGTGACGACCGTGGCGGCACCTTCGAGGAGCGCGACGACCTGCCCGGCCCCCGCCCCTTTGTCTTCGCCTACGGCCCCAACCGGCTGCACGGACGCAAGACCCGCGACGACCCGTGGCGGCATTACGACACGCTTTTCGAGTCCGACCGCCAGCTCTCCAACCCGGAGCCGTGGCTTATTGCGCTGGCGGAGCGAGAGGACGGCGCGCTCGACCTCGTGGTGGCCGCGCTGCGCCACATCATCCAGATCGACGGGCATTTCGAAAATATCGAGATCGCGCCAGATCCGCTCGAAGGCGACGCGCCCTGCGCGTGGATCCACCTCACCCGGCAAGGGCCCGATGGCCGCAGCGCCACCGTGCGCCAGCGGCTGGCCTTCGCCTCCTCGGGCTATCGCGCGGTTCTGGCGCTTGTTTGCGACGTGCTGCAGGGGCTGATGGCGGATGGAGTCTCGGTCTACGAGGCGCGCACCTCGAACGCGCTGGTGCTGATCGACGAGATCGAGGCGCATCTGCACCCGCGATGGAAGCTGCAGATCATCTCGGGTCTGCGCCGCGCCCTGCCCCGGGCGACCTTCCTGCTGACCTCGCATGACCCGCTCTGCGTCCGCGGCATGCGGCCCGGCGAGGTGATGATGCTCAACCGTCATCTGCGCGCCCCCGACGCCGGGGGCGACGGACCGTCCGAGATGGAGGTGGTCGAGCGGGTCTCGGATTTCGGCGCCTTCGAGCGCCTGACCGTCGAGCAGCTGCTGACCTCCGACATGTTCCAGCTGGTCTCTGTCGATGACCCGCGGGCCGAGCGGCGCTATGCCGACATCGCCAACCTGATCGGCCGCCGCGAGGCGCTGGACGCGGACGGCGCTTCCGGCGTGGCGCCCTTGACCGAGATCGAACAAGCGCGCCTGCGCGCGTTCCACGACGAGATCGTCGACGGCATGCCCGCCGGCGTGACCGAGGTCACGACCCTGGTCCAGAAGGCGGTGGCCGATTTCCTCCGCGACCGCCGCGCGCTGAAGGAAAGCGCCCGGCGCGCCCGGCGCGCCGAGGTCGAACGCGAGATCCGCGACTTCCTCGGGGAGCTGCTGAGATGAGGCATGTCGACCGCAAGGCCGTGGCCGAACCCGAGATCCTTCAGGCCCGCTTCACCCGCGGCCGCAAGAAGGGACGCTCGGAACTCGAGGATGTCATCGAGTTCATGAAGCGCAAGGCGCAGGGCCTCGAAAAGGGCTCCTACGATTTCGTGCGCTACAAGGAAGGCGCGGTCACCGAAGCGCTCGAGGCGCTGTTCTTCCGAAAATGCGCCTATTGCGAGAGCGCCTATGACATCGTGCAGCCGGTCGACGTCGAGCATTACCGCCCCAAGAACGCCGTCGACGGCGCCGAGGGGCATGACGGCTACTGGTGGCTTGCGATGGACTGGAACAACCTCCTGCCCTCCTGCATCGACTGCAACCGCCGCAGGGGCCAGCGCATCGCCGGCGCCACCGGGCTGGCCGAGATCAACGCCGGCAAACAGGCGCTGTTTCCGCTACGCGACCCCGCCAAACGCTGGGCTGACAGCGCCGCGCAAGACGGGGACGACGGCTCGGGCGAAGGGCGGCTGCTGCTCGACCCGACCCGCGACGACCCGCAGTTGCACCTGGCCTTTCACGTCGATCCCGACGCGCCCATCGGGCTGGTCTTTGCCCGGCCCGACCCGGATCGGAGCACTGCCGCCGGTGCCCCGGCCGCGCCGCCGCCGCTCGAGGAGACCGGACCGATGGTGCGCGCCGCGACGCAGGCCGGGCTGAGCCCGATGGGGGCCGTCTCGATCCAGGTCTACGGCCTCAACCGCACCGGCCTCGTGCAGGCCCGGACCCGGGTGATGCGCGACATGGCGTTCCTCTACAGCCTTGTCCTGTCGCTGAGCGAGCTTTCTGCGGAAATGCACAAACGGGCCGAGGATACCGCGCGTCCCGCCGCTGACCGCGATTTCGACCGCAGCATCGCCGTCAAGCTCGATGCCCTGCGCGCCGATGCCAAGGACCAGATGCGCGCCAAGACCGCCCCCGACGCACCCTATTCCGAGGCCGCCCGCGCCTGGGCCGGCGCCATGCTGGCCGAGCTCACCGCGCAGGACTGAGCCGCGCTGCCAACCTGTCTGTACGCCCAAGCATCCGCTTAGCGCCGCCGATGCCGCCGCCGACCCGGCAAGGCGGCCTGTGGCACGTCTACCCGGCCGGACTCCGCGCGGTTCACTCCGGTTCACAGGCAGCGGCTTGGCGAGTGAGGCCTCTCAATCGTCCGTCAGACGGGCAAAGCTGTTCCGGCCACGCTGCATCTCCATATTGCGAGCGTCTTCGTCGTCTCAGCTCCCGTCCGCCACCAGATGGCCGTCGCCGAGATCGCGCAGCGGCAGCCGCGGCGGCGGGTCGCCGATCACGCGGATCGGCGAGGGCATGTCGCCGACCGGGCGCGCGTAGGGCCGCCCCTTGCGCGACGGATCGGGCACCGGCACCGCGTCGAGAAGGCGCTGCGTGTAGGGGTGGCGCGGGTTTCCGAAGACCTGATCCCGGGTGCCCATCTCGACGATCTGCCCGAGATACATCACCGCCAGCCGGTCAACGACGTTCTCGACCACCGCCATGTCGTGGCTGATGAAGAGATAGGAGACCTCGGTCTCCTCCTGCAGCTCCTCGAGCAGCTCCAGCACCCGCGCCTGCACCGAGACGTCGAGCGCCGAGACGCTCTCGTCGCAGATGATGAGCTTTGGCCGCAGCGCCAGCGCGCGGGCGACGCAGATGCGCTGCCGCTGGCCGCCGGAAAACTCGTGCGGGTAGCGGCTCATCTGTTCGGGCGTGAGACCCACCCGGCGGAACAGCTCTTCGGCGCGGGCGCGGCGCTCGGCCGGGCTACCGACGCCGTGGATCAGCAGTGGCTCGGCCACCGCCTCGCCCACCGTCATGCGCGGATCGAGCGCCGCCATCGGATCCTGAAACACCATCTGCACATCGCGGCAGATCTCCTTGCGGCCCTGCGCGGTGAGCGTGGCCAGCCGCTTGCCCGCGACCTCCACATGCCCCTCGTGCGGCACCAGCCCGGCCAGCGCCTTGGCGATGGTCGACTTGCCGCAGCCGCTCTCGCCGACGAGGCCGAAGGTCTCGCCGGGGCGGATGTCGAAGCTCACCCCCTCGACCGCGTGCACGCGGTGGGTCGGGCGGCCGAAAAAATTCGCGCCGATGTCGAAATGCACCTTGGCCTCGACCAGCCGGGCCACCGGCACCGGCGCCTCGGGCGGCAGCGGCGCGGCGCGCTCGGCCCCTGCCCCGAGCCGCGGCACGGCGGCGAGCAGGTCGCGGGTATAGGCCTCCTGCGGGGCGCGGAAGAGCGCCTCCACCGGGCCGGATTCGACCATGCGCCCGGCCTTCATGACCACCGCGCGGTCGGCGCATTCGGCCACCACGCCCATGTCATGGGTGATCAGGATAATCGCGGTGCCGGTGCTTTCCTGCAGATCGCGCAGCAGGTCGAGCACCTCGCGCTGCACCGTCACGTCGAGCGCCGTGGTCGGCTCGTCGGCGATCAGCAGCGACGGGCTCATGACCAGCGCCATGGCGATCATCACGCGCTGGCGCATGCCGCCCGAAAGCTCGTGCGGGTACTGCCCCATGCGCCGCTCGGGCTCAGAGATGCGCACCCGGCGCAGCGCCTCGACGGCGGCGGCGCGGGCCTCGCGCAGCGACACCGGCTCGTGGGCGCGGATTGCCTCGACCAGCTGGCTGCCGATGCTGTGCACCGGGTTGAGCGAGGTCATCGGCTCCTGGAAGATCATCGCCACCTTGGCGCCGCGATAGTCGCGCATCGACGCCTCGGGCAGAGACGGCAGGTCGGTGCCCTCGAGCAGCGCCTGCCCGGAGGTGACACGCACGTTGTTCGGCAGCAGCCCCATCAGCGCCAGCGAGGTGATCGACTTGCCCGATCCGCTCTCACCGGCGATGGCCAGCGTCTCGCCGGCGCGCAGATCGAAGCTCAGCCCCTCGACCAGCGGACGCACCACGCCCCGGTCGCGCACCGAGACGGTCAGGTCGCGCACCGAGAGCAGCGGCGCGGCGGCCGCCCCCGGTGCGGGGGCGGCAAGGGTCTGCGCCGCGGTCGTCATTCGAAGACCGCGCGGGGGAAGTAGAACGACACCACCCAGTTCGGCATGTCGACGATCTCGGAGATCCGCAGATCGCCGCAGGTCGAAACCAGCATGTAGGCATCGACCGGCGCCATGCCGTAGCGCGCCGAGAGCAGGTCGACCATGCCGGCCACCGCGTCGCGGGCGCCGCTCATCAGGTCGGGCCCGACCCCGGTGGTGACCTCGTAGCCCTTGGCATCGAGGTGCCGCGTCACCGGCCCCGGCGTGGTGAAGCGCGGCATCTTCAGATTGGCGCCCTTCACCAGATCGAGGGTCAGCGTCACGTCCATCGGGCTTTCGATGGCGGTGCCGCAGACCTCGCCGTCGCCCTGCGCGGCGTGGGTGTCGCCCACTGAGAACAGCGCGCCGGCCACCTCGACCGGCAGGTAGAGCTCGGTCCCGGTGGCGATGTCGCGCACGTCGAGATTGCCGCCCGTGCGCCGCGGCGGCACGATCGAGTGCAGCCCCGGCTCGGCCTGCGCGACGCCGATGGTGCCGGTGAAGGGCTTGAGCGGCACGCGGCCATGCTCGCCCCAGAGTGCCGGCGCCATGGTGTCGGCGTCGAAGGTCCAGATGGTGAGCGCCGGGTCGGTGAACTGGTCCGCCAGCAGACCGAAGCCCGGAATGTTGGCGGTCCAGCCCCAGGCGGTGCCGTCGCGCTTCTGCGGGGTGAAGCCCTCGATGGTGATCTTGAGCGCATCACCGGGCTCGGCCCCGTCGATGTAGATCGGCCCCGAGACCGGGTTGATCTTGCCGAAATCGAGCGCCTCGACATCGGCGACGGTGCTCGACGGGCCAAGCTGGCCCGCCGAAGAATCCATGCAGTTGAACAGGATCGTCGATCCCGGCGCGACCGTCAGGGCCGGGGCAATGGCATTGTCCCAGCCGAAATGGTGCTGCGCGCCGTGGATCGTGTAGTCGCAATGCTTGCACATGGGATCACTCGGTCACGTAGACGTAATCGTAGTTCACCGGGATCGAGACCGGATCGACATAGAGCGCATCGTCACCGCCCATGCGCTCGGACTTCATGGTGTAGCGCTGCTCGTTGAACACCGGCACCCAGGGCGCCTCTTCCATCACCTTCATGTAGACGTCGGACCACATGGTCAGGCGCTCGGGCGCGGACGGATCGGTGAAGCTGTCGGCCTCGGTGGCCATGGCGTCGATGCTCTCGTCGCAGAACTTGGACCAGTTCCAGCCGCCCTCGCCGGCACCGGCGCAGCCGAGGATCGGGCCGTAAAAGTTCGACGGATCCGGGAAGTCGGCGATCCACGCCATGCCGCCGGACCAGATCATCGGCGCCTCGCCGGCGCCGCCGGCCTCGATCACGTTGGCCTGCGCGAGGGAGCGGATCTCGACATCGACGCCGATCGCCTTGAGGTCCTGCTGGATGGCCTGCGCGATGCGCGGGTTGGGATCGGTGTTCATCACGTAGAGCTCGGTCGAGAAGCCATCGCCAAGACCGGCCTCGGCCAGCTTGGCCTTGGCGGCTTCGGCGTCGAAGGCAAAGCCCTCGTATCCGCCGGTGTAGCCCGGCATCGACGGCGGCAGCGGCTGAGTCGCCGGCACGGCGCGGCCGTTGATGATCTGGGTGATGCGCTCCTTGTTGATCGCCATGTTGATGGCCTCGCGCACCTCGAGCTTGTCGAGCGGCTCGATGCCGACGTTCAGGGTGATGTAGCCGGTGTGCAGCTGGCCGCCCTCGACCACGCGCGCCGCCTGATCGGGATCGCCCATCACTTCCTGGAACTTCGCCGGCGGGATGCCGTCGCCGGGCACGTCGACCTCGCCCTGCTGAAGGCGCAGCAGCGCCACGATGGGCTCCTGCCCGACCTCGAAGGTCACGCCGTCGAGATAGGGCACGCCGTCACGCCAGTATTCGGCGTTCTTCTCGAACACGAGGCGCTGGCCGATGGTCCACTCGCCAAGCTTGAAGGCGCCGGTACCGACCGGGTGCTTGCCGAAATCGGTGCCGTACTCGTCCACCGCTTCCTTGGGCACGATCGAGGCGAAGTTCAGCGCCATCACGTGCAGGAAGGTGGCGTCGGGACGCGACAGGGTGATCTTGACGGTCAGCGGGTCGATCACCTCGACGCCCGAGAGCGTGTCGGCCTCGCCCGAGGAAATCGCGTCAAAGCCGGCGATGGAGGCGAAGAAGCCGGCGCCCGGCGACTGGGTCTCGGGGGTGGTGACGCGGTCGAGCGAGTACTTCACGTCCTCGGCGGTCATCTCGCGCCCGTTGTGGAAGGTCACGCCCTCGCGCAGCGTGAAGGTGAAGACGGTGCCGTCCTCACTGACCTCGTAGCTCTCGGCAAGGCCGGGGCGCAGCTCGGTGGTGCCGGGCACATAGTCCATCAGCCCGTCGAACAGCGACTTGATCATCGACCAGTTCTGCCAGTCATAGCCGATCGCCGGGTCGAGCGTGGCGACGTCATCCTTGTAGGTGACGGTGATCATGCCGCCGGGCGTGGCGTCGGGATCGGGGGTGTAGTCCTGCGCGAGCGCCGGGATCGCCGAGGCGAGCAGGATGGCGGTGGAGGTGAGAAGTGCTTTCATTCTTTGTTACTCCCTGTTGGATGGTATGCCCGAGCGTTGCGGGTCTGGTCTTGGGTAATGGGTCGTCCGTGAGTGGTCTTGTCCTGGGTCTTGTCTTGGTCGTGAGTGGTGGTGGGATCTGACCCCGGAGAAAAATACCGGGGCCGGTGGAAAAAGACGGGTCACCGCAGCTTGATGCGCGGATCGATGAGCGGGGTGACGAGATCGGCCAGCAGGTTGCCGAGCACGATGGCGGTGGCCGAGACCATGGTGACGCCCATGATCACGGGGATGTCGACGCGCTGAATCGCCTGCCATGCGAGCTGGCCGATGCCGGGCCAGCCGAACACGCTCTCGACCACGACGATCCCGCCCATGAAGATGCCGATGTCGATCCCGATCATGGCGATGATCGGCAGGATGGCGTTGGGCAGCGCGTGGCGCAGCAGGATGCGGCCGCGGGTCAGGCCCTTGGCGCGGGCGGTGCGGATGTAATCCTGACGTAGCACCTCGACCATCGAGGAGCGCATCATGCGGCTGTACCAGCCCGAGCCCATGATCCCGAGGGTGATCGCCGGCAGCACCAGATGCGCGAAGGTGCCGTAGCCGCCGATGGGGAACCAGCCAAGCTGCACCGCGAAGAGGTAGAGCAGCAGCAGCCCGACCACGAATTGCGGTGCCGAGACCGCGACGAAGCTGGTGACCATGAGCCCCTGATCGAGCGGCCGGCCACGGAACACCGCCGCCACGATGCCGAGCGTCAGCCCGATCAGCAGCTCGCAGACGATGCCGCCCGCCATCAGCAGCAGCGAGGCCGGCAGGCGCGCCGCGATCAGCGTCGCGACCTCGGTCTTCTGCAGGTAGCTGCGCCCCATGTCGCCCTGCACCAGCCCGGTGAGATAACGCCAGTACTGCACCAGCAGCGGCTGGTCGAGCCCGAGCTGGTGGCGGATGTTCTCGACCGTCTGCGCCGTGGCCGAACGCCCGGCGATCTGGCGCACCGGGTCGGCGGGCAGCACGTAGAGCAGCAGGAAGGTGATGAAGCTCACCCCCAGCAGGATCAGGGCGGACTGGATCAGGCGGCGCGTGAGGTAGCCGAGCATCAGTCGTTCCCCCTCTGGGTCGGGTCGAGCACGTCGCGCAGCGCGTCGCCCACGAGGTTGAAGGCCAGCGCCAGCAGCAGGATCGCCGCACCGGGGATGAAGACCAGCCAGGGCGCGGCCTGGAAATAGGTCTGGTTCTCGAAGATGATGTTGCCCCAGGACGGCGTAGGCGGCTGCACCCCCACCCCGAGGAAGCTCAGCGTCGCCTCGAGCAGCACGGTGACCGAGATGCCGAGCGTGCCCCAGACGATCAGCGTCGGGATCAGATGCGGCAGGATGTGACGAAAGAGGATGCGGCCCCGCGAGGCGCCGAGGGTCTTCTCGGCGGCGATGAACTCGCGCTCCGACAGGCTGGTGGTCTCGGTATAGACCACGCGTGCGGTCTGCACCCAGTTGACCAGCGCGATCACCATGGCGACGATCCAGAGCGAGGGCTGGAAGATTGCTGCAAGGCAGATCGCCAGCAGCAGCGCCGGAAAGGCCATCATCAGGTCGGTGAAGCGCATCAGTACCGCGCCGAGCCAGCCGCGCACGAAGCCGGCGAGCACGCCGACCAGCGTGCCGATCACCAGCGCCACGCCATTGGCGACCACGCCGATCACCAGCGAGGTCTGCGCGCCATAGAGCATCCGGGTGAAGAGGTCGCGCCCCAGAAGGTCGGTGCCCATCAGGAACGGCCCGCCCGGCGGCATCGGCTCGCCAAAGAGCGACAGCCCCTCGAAAAGCTGCTCGTCGGGCTCGAACGGCGCGATCCACGGCGCAAACACCGCGCCGCCGACCACCAGCGCGATGATGGCAAGGCCAAACAGCGCCAGCTTGCGGCGCATCAGGCGGCGCAGCGCGCCCGCCGGCGCTGCCGGGCGGGCCTCGATCGGGGCGGTGTCAGCCATGGTCGCTCTCGTCCTGCGGATTGGGTTTGGCGGCGGCAACGATGCGGTCGGCGGCGTCCTCGAAGCTCACCCGCCACGCCATCGCCATGCCGCGCAGCTGTTCATAGGCCTCGTCCTCGGTCTTGCCGCGCGCGGCGAGCACTGCCACCGCCTGCACCACCGTCTGGCGCTGGCCGAGCCGGCGCTTCAGGGCGTCGATCTCGTCGGCCAGCTCGACCCGCGCGTCGAAGGTGGCGCGCGCGATCAGCAGCGCCGAATAGACCCCGCCATCGCCGACCGGCTTGAGGATCTGTGCGTCGGCACCGAAATTCATCAGCCATTCGATGCGGCCCGGTGCCTCGGAGCCCACCAGCGCGATGGTCGGCAGCGGCGCCTCGCCCGGCTCCCACGGGAACTGGTCGTCATAGGCGGTGTCGACGTCGATGAAGAGGTAATCCGCCGCCCGGGCCGAGGCCGGCAGGTCGGGCCAGTGGCAATCCACCTCGAGCCCGATGGCCTGCAACTGGCGCACCAGCGCGGTGACCGTGGCGTGGGGCCGGTGCAGGATCGCGGCGCGGGCGCCGCCCAGATCCGGGATGCGAAGCCGGCGTCTCATTTCACCACCCGCAGCGGCACCGGCGCGGGCTCGCGCTCACGCGTGAGATAGGGATCGGCCTCGACCGGCGCGCCGGTGCGCAGCGGCACGAAGGCCCCGTTCCTCACCTGCGCGATGGCCACCGGCAGCCGGGTGTGATGGGTGCGCGGGCTGATCCCGAGCTCGGCGGCGCGGCGCTGCGCCAGCAGCTCGGAGAGCGACAGGTCTTCGGCGCCGGGCGCGCCGTGCAGGAGCTGCGCCAGCGTCATCACCGCGGCATGGGCCGCCGCCTCGAGCGACGAGCCGAAATCCTCGCGCCCGCCATTGCCCGGCAGCGCCGGTTGCAGGCCACGGAACCACGGGCCCGCCGAGATCACCCCCTCGGCCGACGGCCCGATGGCACCGAGCTCGCATTCGGTGAGGTTGCACGACAGCACCGGGCAATGGCCCTCGGCAAAGAACGGATCGCTTTGGCGCAGCTCGGCGATGGCGTCGAGGAAGGCGTATTGTGATTTACCGATCAGTTGGTTCAGCACGAAATCCGGCTTCAGCGCCGCGATCTCCTCGACGATGCGCGACACGTCGGTGACGCCGAGCGGCAGGTAGCGCTCTCCCAGCACCTCGCCGCCGGCCCGCCCGCCGATCTCGCGCGCCAGCCGGTTCATCTCCCAGCCCCAGATGTAGTTCGAGCCGGTCAGGTAGCTGCGCCGCCCGAACTGCGCGAAGGCATAGTCGAGCAGCGGCAGCAGGTGCTGGTTCGGGCAGGCATGGCCATAGACGATGCGGTCGGAGGCCTCGAACCCCTCGTAGGGCGCCGGGTACCACAGCGCGCCGTCCATGCGTTCAAGTGCCGGGATCACCTCCTTGCGGCTCCACGAGGTGGTGCAGCCGATCACGTGCCGCGCCCCGCTGTCGCGCAGGATCTCTTCGCAGAGCGGCGCGTAGGCGTCGATATTGCCCTGCGGATCGCGCTCGACCGGGTTGAAGACGATGTCGAGCGCGGGATCGGCGTTGACCTGCTCCACCGCCTTCAGCGCACCGGTGCGCTCAGCCTCGCTGATGAGGCTGTAGGTCCCGGAGCGGGAGAACAGGATTCCAAGGTCGATGTCGCGCGCCAAGACGCCCTCCAAAAACGAAAAAAGCCCCGCTGATCCCAGCCATCTCGAAGGACGGACCGCAGGATCGCGAGGCGCTTTTGCCAGCTATGTCGGGTTCAATATCGGCGCGCCATTGACGCCGTGTCAACACGGCGCCGCGAAAATTGGAGTCTCGCGCGGCACCGGACGGCGCCCGATGCGCAGAAAACAGGCACTGCTTTGCGGGCCGGCGCCGTCACATATCCCATTGATTGAATTGCCGCCGCACGCCTCCCTCTCGACGCGACGGCACCGCCCCCGCTCGGTGCTTTGCGATGGTGTTCCCGCCCTCGTGGCCGCTAGAACGGCGCGCAAGGCAACGCGCGGCGACAGGAGCGGACATGGCGGTAAAGACGGCAATCATCGGGCTGGGGATCATGGGACGGCGGATGCTGGAGCACATGCTCCCGCATGAAGGGTTTGCCCCGGTCGCCATGTGGGACCCCTCGCCCGAGGCCTGCGCCGAGGCGCAACGGCTTGCCCCCGGCGTGGCGCTGGCCGCCTCGGCCGAAGCGGCGATGGACGGGGCCGATCTGGTCTACCTCGCCTGCCCGCCGGTTCCGCGCAAGGCCTATGCTCTGACCGCCGCCGCCTCGGGCAAGGCGGTATTTCTCGAAAAGCCGCTCGGGGTCGACCTTGCCGAGAGCGAGGCTTTGGTGGCGGCGCTCGAGGCCAGCGGCGTGCCGGCGGCGGTGAACTTCACCCAGGCCGCGGGCGAGGCCCTCGCCAACATCTCCGGCGCCGCGTCCTCGGGCGCGATGGGCGAGATGAAGGGCGTCGACATGGTAGTGACCTACGCCGCCTGGCCGCGGGCCTGGCAACAGGCTGCGGACTGGCTGCGCTTCCGCGCCGAGGGCGGCATGACCCGCGAGGTGCTGTCGCATTTCCTGTTCTTCACCCAGCGCATCCTTGGACCGCTTTCGGTGGTCTGGGCCCGGCCCTCCTACCCCGCCGACCCGGCGCTCTGTGAAACCGCGCTGCTGGCGCGCCTCGAGACGGCGGCGGGCGTCCCTGTCTCGATCCTCGCGAGCGTCGGCGGCGCGCAGGAGGACCGGCAGGAATTCACCGTGAAGGGCAGCCTCGCCAGCCATCGCGTTTCGAACTTCTCCGACGAGGCGGTGTCCCGGGGCGGCGCGTTCGAGCCCGTGGCCCCGCCCCCCTCCGACCCGCGCGCGGTGGCGCTGCGAGCGCAGCTCGACGATCTGCTGCTCTGCGTCGCGGGCCAGCCGCACCGCCTTGCCACCCCGCGCGAGGCACTCGATGTTCAACGGCTGGTCGAGGAGATGCTGGGCGGCAAGGGCTGAGGCCCCGGCGGGCCCGGGCGATCCCGAGGGCGCGGCTTCGACAACGAGGCGCGCGCCGGGTCACGGCGTGTCGGGTGCTTTCGGGGCAAGCGCCAATGGCGCGCAAACCGATGGCCCCCACAGGCCGCACATGCCCCGGGGTGCCGCATCCCCCAAGTGCTCTGGCTCACCCGGGGACCCCCTTCGAACCAGACCACTCAGGCAGATCGGATCACCCGGCAGAGCGCGCTCAGACCAGGCTTATGTCATCGAGCTGAAGCCCGGGCACTCCTTCGACCATGACCGACAATTCCGGCGTGCCGTCGAGATCGGAATCGTAGCTGACCAGCGTGCCGCCGGCCTGCGTGGCGACACTCAGGGCCCCCGGCACGATGGCGCCGGAGGTGTCCCACACGATCTCGTCGACGCCGAGTTCGAAATCGAGGATGGTGTGAACCGCCCCGACATCAGAAGCGCTCAGCTTGAAGACGAAGACATCTGCGTCGTCGCCGCCGGAAAGCACGTCCCCTGCGCCGCCCGCGATAAGCCAGTCTTCTCCAGAGCCGCCTTCGAGCGTATCGGCCCCCTTGCCGGCGCGCAGCGTGTCGTCGCCACTGTCCCCCATGAGGCTGTCGTCGCCCGAGCCGCCATCAACGACATCGTCTTCGGTCCCGCCCGAAATCGTGTCGTTGCCGCCGCTGCCAATGAGGGAATCGTCGCCATCACGCCCGAAGATCAGATCGGCACCGCCTTCGCCAAGGATCTTGTCATCGCCGATACCCCCATCGAGGCTGTCAGCGCCGCGCCCGCCCTTGATCAGATCGTCGCCGAAACCACCGAGGAATGTGTCATCTCCGCTGGCACCGATGATGACATCGCGCGCAACGGTGCCTGTGAAGGCCGTGTCGCCTTCATAGACCTCGAAGCGGTTCTCGACGTCGGCGCCCTCGCCATAGACGATCTTGCGCCATGTCAGGCTGGCATCCGCCCCTTCGAGCAGTTCGGTCACGACCTTGTCCTCGGTGGTTGTCACGCGCAACCGCGAGATCAGGCTCCAGTCTGCGCCATATTCTTCGGTGACATGACGGTTGCCCTCGACAATGACCAGCGAGGCGCTGAGCAACGCCCAGTCGGCATCGTAGACCTGACGGCCGGTCCTGGTGTCGGTGTGGATCTCCTTGACCGCCCCGGTCAGGGTCCAGCCCGGGCCGAAGGTCTCGGTCAGGGTGAAATCTGCCTTCTCGGTGACCTTGGTGCCGC
>NZ_JBYNAH010000007.1:17442-48508 GCF_059781815.1 Salipiger sp.
CGGTGATGTTGCCGGCGCCGTTCTCCTCGATCACCGTGGTGGTGACGTTGTCGCTGACCGTCACCGTCTCGCGGTAGATCACGAACCAGTCGGGGCCGTATTCGGCGGTCTGGGTGACGCCGTTGCCGTCATCGGTCTTCAGCGATGCCGAGGTCAGGTTCCAGTCGGCGTCATAATATTGCACGCCGGTCTGGGTGTCGGTGTGGATCTCCTTGACCGCGCTCGCGAGGGTCCAGCCCGCGCCGAAGGTCTCGGTCAGGGTGAAATCCGCCTTCTCGGTGACCTTGGTGCCGCCGGTGATGTTGCCGGCGCCGTTCTCCTCGATCACCGTGGTGGTGACGTTGTCGCTCACCGTCACCGTCTCGCGGTAGATGACGAACCAGCCGGGGCCGTATTCGGCGGTCTGGGTCCTCCCTTTGCCGTCATCTGTCTTCAGCGACGCGGAGGTCAGGTTCCAGTCGGCGTCATAGTTTTGCACGCCGGTCTGGGTGTCGGTGTGGATCTCCTTCACCGCGCCGGTGAAGCCTCCCGCATCCCAGGTCTCGACAAGCGTGTAATCTTCGCGCGTGATCGTGCGTTCGCGCGCAATAAGCCCGCCTTCCGGATCATAGATACGGATGTTGACCGTATCGCCGCGAACCTGCTTGGTCGCGGATCCGAGCGCAGACCCGAACGCGTCGAAGAACCGGTACTTGGTGGTATCGCCCGCAACCTTGACGAGGACTTCCCCAATCAGATCGCCGGCACCGTCGTAGTACGAATAGAGCGTTTCGTCGGTCCCCACGCTGGTGGGAATCGGCGCGGACAGAGCCGGACCGCCGAGAAACGGCTGGGAAAAATCAAGCATTTTGGAATTCCGAGTTTTATGAGTGGCGTCGCGAGACACGACAGCCCATCAGCAAACTCTTCCCGATCACTGTGCCGGATTTTTCCACTTTTGCAAGCGGAAAACCGCCGACCAGCTGGCCGACGGCTTTGGATTCAGAACGATGGTGAAGTTGGAGATCCGCCAGAAGCAAACGTGATCCGCCTCGAAGACACCGGCCGCCAGGCGGCGAGCCTTCTCGCGAGCGGTTCCCTCAGCCAGCGCTGCGAGGCGCGCAGCGCTGGCCGCAAGGCAAGGTCAGACCTGGTAGTACTCGCGATACCAGTCGACAAAGGCTTTCACCCCGGTGGTCACATCCGTGCTCGGGGCGTAGCCCGTCAGCGATTGCAGCAACGAGGCGTCGGCCCAGGTCGCCGGGACATCCCCGGCCTGCATCGGCATCAGGTTGCGCTCTGCCGTGCAGCCGGTCGCCGCTTCGATGGCGGCGATGAAATCGGTCAACTGGACGCTGTCGGAATTGCCGATGTTGACGACCCGGAACGGCGCTACCGGAGAGAGGCTGTCGCCCTCGGGCACCTCGCCGTTTTCGGGGCGTTCCGGCGCGGCGGCGACGAGCAGCCAGATCGCCTCCACGAGATCGACGATATAGGTGAAGTCGCGTTTCATATCGCCGAAATTGTAGACGTCGATCGGCTTGTTCTCGAGGATGTTCTTGGTGAATTTGAACAGCGCCATATCGGGGCGGCCCCACGGTCCGTAGACGGTGAAGAACCGGAACATCGTGATCGGCAGGCCGAACAGATGCGCATAGCTGTGCGCCATGTTCTCGGTCGCCTTCTTGGTCGCCGCGTAGAACGACATCTGATGATCGGCCTTGGCGGTCTCGCGATAGGGCATCTCGGTATTCGCGCCATAGGCCGACGAGGTCGAGGCCAGCAGCATGTGCTTTGGCGGATGGGCCCGTGCCGCCTCGAGAAGCTCGAAGGTGCCGACCATGTTGCTTTCGAGATAGGCGCGCGGGTTTTCGATCGAGTAGCGCACACCGGCCTGCGCCGCGAGATGCACCACGACCTCGGGCTTTTCCTCTTCGAAGAGCCCCATGAGCACGCCCGGTGTCTCGACCATCTCGTGAACCGAGCGGTAGTTCGGCGACTGGTTGAGCATCGCCTCGCGGCGCTCCTTCAACGCCGGATCGTAATAGTCCGACATGCAGTCCAGCCCGACGACGCGCCAGCCCTCGTCGAGAAAGCGGCGGCAGACAAAGGATCCGATAAATCCGGCTGAGCCGGTCACTAGAGCGGTCGGCATGACCATCCCCCTTTCCGAATGAATGTGGCCCGGCTGTCAGTCCGCACCGAAGAGATCGCGGGTGAACACCTTGTCCACCACATCGGCGAGGTCATCGGTGATCCGATTTGCGACGATCAGATCGGACAGACCCTTGAAGGACTCCAAATCACGGATCACCGGAGAATTGAAGAAGGTGTC
This sequence comes from Salipiger sp., assembly GCF_059781815.1. Classification (NCBI taxonomy): domain Bacteria; kingdom Pseudomonadati; phylum Pseudomonadota; class Alphaproteobacteria; order Rhodobacterales; family Roseobacteraceae; genus Salipiger; species Salipiger sp. Next base: position 19,757 of record NZ_JBYNAH010000007.1, read on the forward strand.
CTCTTCCATCACCGGTTCGTAGACCACGACCTGAATGCCCTTGGCCTTGATCCGCTTCATGATCCCCTGGATCGACGACTGTCTGAAATTGTCGGAGCCCGCCTTCATCACGAGGCGATAGATCCCGACGGTCTTGGGCCCTTTCATTAGGATCTGGTCGGAGAGAAAATCCTTCCGCGTCCGGTTGGCGTCGACGATGGCGCGGATCAGGTTCTGCGGCACATGGCTGTAATTGGCCAGAAGCTGCTTGGTGTCCTTGGGCAGGCAGTAGCCGCCATAGCCGAAGGAGGGGTTGTTGTAGTGATCGCCGATGCGCGGATCGAGCGAAATCCCGGCGATGATCTCTCGCGGGGCCATGCCGCCGGCAATGGCGTAGCTGTCGAGCTCGTTGAAGAAGGCGACCCGCATGGCGAGATAGGTGTTGGCGAAGAGCTTGATCGCCTCGGCCTCCTTGGTGCCGACAAAGAGCGTTTCGACATCCTTCTTGATCGCGCCCTCGAGCAGCAGATCGGCAAACATCCGCGCCCGGTCGGAGCGCTCGCCCACGATGATCCGCGACGGGTGCAGGTTGTCGTAAAGCGCCCTGCCCTCGCGCAGGAATTCCGGCGAGAAGATGATGTTGGCCGAGCCGAGCTCTTCGCGCAGCTCGTCGACATAGCCGACGGGGATCGTCGACTTGATCACGATCAGCGCGTCAGGGCTGGCCGCAACCACCTGCTCGGCCACGGCCTTGACCGACGAGGTGTCGAAGTAGTTCGACTTCGGATCGTAATTTGTGGGCGTGGCGATGATCACAAGATCGGCGCCCGCATAGGCCGCCGCCCCGTCCGTGGTGGCGACCAGATCAAGCGTCTTGGTTGCCAGAAACTCTTCCAGCTCGGCATCGACGATCGGACATTTCCGGTCGTTGACCAGATCGACGCGATCCTCGCTGATGTCTACCGCGGTGACCGGATGATTTTGCGCCAGCAGCACAGCATTGGAAAGGCCGACGTAACCGATCCCGGAAACAACAATCTTCATAGGGTCTCTCAAGAATTTGGGTCCAATATATGATGCGATTAACCGCCTTCCGGATGCGGCTTGCAACAGAGACCCGGCGACGGCGCGTCGATTCTTTGAAAACTTCTCGAAATGCTGGCGGATTAACCATCCGGCGTTAGACCTGTGCCCGCCTTGAACAACTTATGGATGCGCGGAATCTCGCCTCCACACTTTATATCACCAAAACCGCCGTCATGGCGGCCGCGGCAGTCGGCCGGCGCGCCCCGAGCCAGCCGGTAGCGCCTCAAATTTTCCTTACTATTCCCGTCAGTTCGCCGAAGAGCCGCCCGCAAAAACCCGTGCTTGACCAGCATGAAGGCATCACGTTTCGGCAAGAATTAGGCCCGCCGGTGCGCAGAATGGCCCGCCTTGCGAGCCGACGCCAGACCCCTACTGCTAGCAACAAGACCGCCACTCATCGCGATAAACAGAAAGGACACGTCTCCCCATGTCCGAGCTTTATGTCTACGCCGGAACACTCCCCAAAGATGCCCCTGCCAATGCCTTCACCTCGATCCAGGATGCGATCGATGCGAGTACCGCAGGAGATACCATTCACGTTCAGCCGGGTGACTACACCGAGAACCTTGTCATCAAGACAAACGGCATCACCATCGTCGCCGACGAAGGACCCGAGGCGACCCGCATCGATCCCGCAAATCTCGGTCTCGACACGGTGCGGATCTCTGGCGCCGATGACGTGACCCTCTCGGGCTTCACCATCGCCGGCGTGCCGGACGAGAGCAGACAAAATGTGCACATCCACGGAGCCAATGGCGGGCTCGACTTCGCAACCAACATCACGATCTCGAACAATGTGATCGAGCGCGGTGAGGGCGACGGCATCAAGCTCTCGAAGGTCTCCGACATCACCATCGAGGGCAACACGATCACCGGCGGCGGCGCACGGGAATCCGGCATCGATATGGTCGGAGGCGAGCGCATCACGATCTCTGGAAATACCCTGATCGACATGGGCTATGTCGGCATCTCGCTCAAAGGCGGCTCACGAGATCTGATCGTGACCGACAACGTGCTGTCCGGCATCGGCCATGTCGGGATCGAGATCGGCGGCTATACCAATCTTGCCAATTACATGCCTGGCTTCCTCGACGCTGGGAACACGTACGAAGCGCTCAACGTCCTGGTGGAAGGCAACAGCATCGAAGATGCGGGCAACGCAGCGATCCGGGTCATCGGCGCGCAGAACGTCGAGTTTGTGAGCAACAGCGCCTCGGGCGGAAACCCGGTGGTCAAGATCGACGATTCCGACAAGTTTCATGACGCTTGGCACAGCGACAATATCGCCTTCGTGGACAACATCTGGGGCACCGAAAGCTGGCTCAAGAACCGTGACCTTGGTGCCGATGTCATTCTGGAAAGCGGCGGCGTCTTTACGCCCTGGAAGGCGGCGGACGAGGAAGAGGTGCAGCCACAGGAAGCCCAGGCTCAGAAAGCCAGCGCACTCCTCGGCACCGCCTCCGATGACACGATTCAAGGCACCAGCGGCGACGACGAGATCCTCGGCCAAGCTGGCGACGACGAAATCCGGGCCGATGAAGGCAACGATACGCTCATGGGTGGCGATGGATATGATCGGCTTATCGGCGGGTATGATGACGACCTGCTGTACGGCGAAGCCGGAAGAGACGAGCTAAAGGCAGGACAGGGCGATGACACGGCCTATGGCGGCATCGGCGATGACCGCATCTCTGGCGGTGCTGGTGGCGACCTGCTCTACGGCAATCGCGGGCGCGACAGGCTGGACGGAGGCAAGGGCAACGATACCCTCTTCGGCGGGAACGCTGACGATCGGCTCACGGGCGGCAACGGCGACGATGAGCTGCGCGGCGATGCCGGAGAAGACCGCCTCGATGGCGGCAAGGGCAACGATACGCTCTATGGCGGCGCCGACGAGGATCGCCTCAACGGCGGTGATGACGACGATGTGCTGATCGACGGGGCCGGTGACGCCGAGCTTGAAGGTGGCGACGGCGCGGATGTCTTCGTCTTCTCCGCAAGCGACGGCGCCGGATATGTCAGGATCAAGGACTTCTCCCCGACCGAGGGCGACCGGATCGAGTTTCAGGGATTTGGCCAGGGCCTTGACGGTTTTGGCGACCTCGACAGCAACGGCAACGGCCATCTCGATGACGGCGATTTGCGGGTGTCGGTCGATGGCAACCGGCTGACGCTCACGCTCGAGGGCCTCGGAGCTGTCGCGGTGCCCGAGATAGAGATCCAGATCGCCTCGGGCGATGGCATCCTGACCGCGAGCGAGTTTCTCTTCGCCTGAAGGACCGGAGGGTTAGCCGCGCACCAGGCGGCTGCCCGTCCACTCGGCGATCGCCGTGACCGGGTTTCCGTCGAGCATCACCTCGCTCAGTTCGAGGCGGCCCGGCTCGCCCGCAAGGAGCTGGCCGCCGGCCCGCGTGTCGATGCTTCCTCCGAACATCCGCGCCACGCGCGTCTGGGTGTCCGGGCCGCGTCCGAACCGGATCGCGGCGGTGTTCTCCTGCGTGCTCAATGCGCAGTTCCGCAAGGTGACCTGCCCGCCGAGCCACAGACATGCGGCGGCGTTCTTCGGACGGAAGACCGGCTCGGAAATGACGCACATGTCGAGCAGGTTCTCGGCCGAGTCGCGCCAGATCCGGACGCCATACTTGCAGCGCCGCACCGAGCAGCGCAGGAACCGGACCCCGGCGCATTTCATGTCGAACCCGGCATCGCCGAAATCCCGCGCGTGGCAATCGGTGAACTGCGCGTCCGAGGTCTCTTCCTCGAGGACGACGCCGTCGCCCTGAACATAGCTCGATCCGCGCGCCTCGGCATTGAGCAGGTTCACCGCGCGGCGCAGATGCACCCGCTCAAAGCGCAGATTGCGGCCCGCGACGATCGAAATGAGCTGACAGACCCGCGTGCCACCGCCATCGATGTCGGCGGCATCCAGATCCAGATCGAGGAACCGCGCATTGGACAGATCGTGGAACCTTGCAAAGCCGCGGATCAGGCCATAGCCGCTCGACCGGCGCAGCTCGACATTCTCGAAAGCGCTGCCTTTCTCGGTCTCGATGGCGCGGCCCGCCATGCGGGCATGCAAATCGGACAGAGCCAGCCCCTCGCCCCGGCCAGTCAACCGGAAGAATCCCTTGGCACCGGACCCCTCGAAGCCCGGCCCCGAAATCGCGAGGTGGCGTGGATCCTGTAGCACCATGAAGGGTTTGCCGTAGGGATCGGGACCGTTGCGGCTGGGAAAATCGGCCCGGCTCATCCGCAGGCAGGGCGCGTCCGCGGCGCGCGGCGGAGCGAGATCGCCGCTTGCTTCCATCCGACCGAAGGCCAAGCGCGCGGGGCTCTCTGACGTCCCCTGAGCGTTCACCCGCGCCAAGGTCTCCCGCCAGAAGAACGGCGCCTCACCGTCGGGCGGAAAGCCCACCAGAAGCGCCTCACCCGGTCCGATGCCGCGCTTCAGCGCGGGCCCGAGCGCGTCGAGCGGCTGTGCGTCGGCCCAGGGCGTGCTCTCGGGCCCTTGGGTCGCGAAATAGCGCAATGACATGAACCTTCAGCCCTTCGCGCTTGCGATCTGCACCCAGTCTTCGGCGGTCTCGGTGCCGACCGAGACGTAGACGACACCGGACACCGAATTCACCCAGACCGCGCCCAGCATCGGCGGCGCAGCATTCGGCGCGATATCCGTGACATGGCGCGCGACGAAGCTCCCCGGCCAGTCCGGGGCAGTCTTGGCGCGTGCGTCGGCCAGTTCGGCGCTCACCTCGGCAAGCACGCCTGCGAGCGTCTCGAAATTGCGGTTGAGCTTTTCGAACGCCGCGCGAAGGCTGTCGCCGTCGCCGGCATCCTCGCTGGCACCAATGTCGACCGTCTCAAACAATGCGAACCTCACTGACGTGACCGATGCGGACACTGCTATCGGCGCGCAGCGCGGCCGCCTTGTCAACCGACGGCGCCGCCGCGCTCGCGCGCACCGGGCACAGCGTCGTCAGGGCGCCGGCCAGACCGGCGACCAGAACGCCACGCCGGCTTGCACCGCGACGGCGCTGGCCAGCATCTGGCATCATCGGGGCATCATGGGCGTCGGGCATAATCTAGGCGACGTCCAACGTTGCATAGATTTCATCGGTCTCGACCGCGATCCGGCTCCAATTGAAGCTTTCGATCAGATCGGAGGCGACAAGCTCCTCGCCCCCTTTCGAGAGGCCCGCAGCAAGCGCCCCGGGATTGCCCACGGGCACATAATGCTTTGCCGGCAAACCGAGATCGAGGTTGGGCTGGATATCCGAGAGCAGGATCGGCGCGCCCATCGCGCTGGCTTCGAGCGCGGCAATCGGCAGCCCTTCGTGATGCGATGCAAGCACGAAGAGATCCGCTTTCGACAGCAGCGCCGCAACGCCCTCACGCGGGATCGCGCCGGTCAGGATGACATCGTCTTCCAGTCCCTTTTCCCGGATCAGCTCGAGCAGTTCTTCGTCATGCGACGAGCCGCTCTTGCCACCGACGATCACAAGCTTGGCCTCGGGGCGGGCGAGCGCGTAGGCGGAAATCAGATCCGCAAACCCCTTCTCGGGCACGAGCCGGCCCACCGAGACGATGTATTTCTGATCGGTCAGGCCGTGGGCCGCGAGCCAGCTCTCGACCGAGCGCGTCTTGTGCTCGGTTTCGTCGAGGATATGGTCGGCGCCGTTCGGGATATAGTGAATGACATCGGCCTTGCGCGGGTAATCCGCCCGAAGCCGGTCGGCCAGCGATGCCGAGACCGCGATCACGCGGTTCGAGGACTGGACCCCGACCCGCTCGCCGGTCTTGAGGATATACTGGACCGCCTTGTTCCACTTCTCGCGCTTGTAGTCATCGCCGTGATGGGTGAAGACAACCTTGGCCCCAAGCAGCCGGGCAAGCGGCGCCATCAGTGCCGGCCCGACGGCGTGCAGATGCACGATCTCAGAGCGGTAGGTCAGCCGAGCCGCCACGACACCCACGAAGGTGTTCGAAATCGTCTCGAGGAAGCGGTTTTTCATCGCGAAGAGCGGGACGACCGTCAGGTTGCCGCGGCGCTTCAGGACGTGGTCGCCCATCGACGGCCGCCGGCCGACCACGACGAACTGGTCGTCACGGTTGCGATCGGCGATCTTCGGCATGAGATACTCGCAATGCGTTTCGATGCCGCCGGAAATATCGGGGATGCCGCGCAGGCCGATCACGGTGACCTTGGGCTTCTGGACCGCGCGCTGCGAGGAGGTGTCGGCGCGGAAGGCTTCGCCCGCCGGGTCGACCAAGCGCTCGACGTCAAGCATCGATTCCGCGAATGTGTGATTGGCGTTTGCCAAAGGAAATTCTCCCATGTAACGTGTAAATCAAGCGGGAACACCCGCAAGCTGCGAAAAGACCCTCATTCGCGAACGGGGGCATCCGAACGCAACAGTGATTTGGAAGACGAAAAGCATGCACCACGAGGCAGATCGAAACGCCAAGTATGGACGTGTCGAAGAACGGTCTGATCCCGTATCCAAAAGATATTCGGACAAAGAAATCACGGGCCCTACCAAGATGAAGGGCATACTTTTCGTCGTCTTGAAGAATTTGCTTTTTTGGGGTTCGTGTTTAATCAGTCTGTGGGCGCTTTATCTCCTGTTTTTTTGATAATTTCTTTTTCCCAAACGGGTAAGCAGTGAAAAGGCGTGTGGTCAGAAGCCGCTTCCGCTCAGGAACTCACAACGGAGTGTCTTAAAAATAATCTTAATATCAGTTTTGATAGTCGCAGTATTACAGTATTCGATATCCTTGTTGATCCGGCCCTTGGCCGCTTCGTAGGTCAGGGTCTCGCCGCGGAAGCCGTTCACCTGTGCCAGGCCGGTAATGCCGGGCACCATGGCGTGGCGGTCGAGATAGCGAGGATCGAAATCCTCATAGCGAACGCCAGCCGCGAGCATGTTCGGAACATGGGGACGCGGGCCGACGAGCGACATCGTGCCGTCGAGAACGTTGAGCAATTGCGGCAGTTCATCGAACGACGTCTTGCGCAGGAACGATCCGACCTTTGTGATCCGCGGATCGTCGCGCGTCGTCTGCTTCACACCGGTCTGATCACCGCGATCGATGAACATGGTGCGGAACTTGTAAATGCGGAACATTTCGTTGTTGAGGCCATAGCGCTCCTGGCGAAAGAACACCGGCCCGGCGCTGGTGGCCTTGATCGCCGCGGCGCAACCGATCAGCAGAGGCGCCAGCAGCACCAGACCGACCGAGGCGCCTACGACATCGATGGCCCGTTTCGCCGCCCGGAAGCGCCACGGCTTTCCGGCGAGACCGAAGCGCTGGCAGCGCGTCTCTTGCGGCGCGACAAAGGCCTCGATGGGCTCGGCGTAGTGCGGGGTTGCTTCGGCAGCCAGCGACATGGTCGATGGGTAGCCCCCCGCCCCTTCTGTCCGAGCGGTTGAATAATCGAGTGCGCGAAGCGCGGCCCCGGAAGCCTGCGGAGCGCTTTTGGCTCCCGCTTTGCTTTTGATGAGAGAATTGCGCGCAGCGCGCCTCCAGGAGGAATTGCCTGCGTTCGAAAGGAATTGGTTTGAAAAATCACTCATAGCAGCAGCTCACAAGAGGATAGGTGTCACTAGGGCGCAGCCGAGTGCCACACCAATCATTGGAAATCCAGACCCTCACGCCCCAAGAAATCAACGGGCGGTACGGCGTCGGCAGATTAAGAATTTACGTGTTTTTGGTGTCTTTTCTTCTTGGCAGTGGGCCGCGGAAAGAGACTTTGCTCGCCGGCAGCCCGAACAATAACATAATTCCCATCTCGCACGCCCCCACGCGCAACAGAGGAATCGAACTCGTCATGCCTCAAGCATTGCCCGAGTCCGGCTCGATCGAAAGGCTAATCTGGAAAAAATGTGGCGTGATTACGATTTTTTAAGACTTTCGTGCATCAGAACGGTGTTCAATGCCGCCTTCTTATGCGTTCTGAAATCGCGAACCGGCCCGCAAAACGGAATCTTGCTACCGACACGCTCGATTTTTCGCTGCAATTACATGCAATAAGCGCGATGTTAACTTTCTGAAAATCACGTCAATGCGCCGTGCAGATTGATTCTCATGACCCGACCCGTGCCCCAATTTGCCGCCGTATCCTTGATGCGGTTCTTCACAGTCGGGTGCCGAAAATCGCGGTTTTTCAGGTGGTGCTCCGTGCATTCGACGGCGTCCGACACCGCCCGGAATTCTGTCACGCTGGGCGAGACGATCTTGAAAGGCCGCTCGTGGCGGAGGAAGCGGCTCCGCTCTTGCCCCGTCCGGGTGCGACGTCGTAGGCGCGAGGGCCTTTCGCAGAGCGAAACGCCCCTCTACGAACCGCTTTCAATCCTTAGGAAGCCAGGGACAGCGAGCCATCGCGACCGGCTTCCGGACCATCGGAAACCGATTGCCGAGCGCCGCTGACGGTCCGAGCCCCTCCCCGCCGACGCAGGACGCCCCTCTCAGAGCTCCTTATAGCTGTCGCGGTCGTAGCCGAAGGTCTCGAAGTCTTCGCGGTAAAACTCATAGATCGTCTCGGCCGCAGCCGGGCTGATGGAGAGATGCCTCTTCTTCGACGGGTTGGCGTGTGGCAGCGCCTCGGGCGCCGCAACCGACGTCAGCTCGGCAAGCTCTGCCATCAGCGCCTCGATCTGGTCCTCAAGCCGGAACCAGCGGGTCGCCGGCAAGCGGAAGGCCACCTGCGGCCGGATGTGATTGGAATAGACATAGGGGTTGCGCCGATACCGCAGCAGAGTGGCCTTGAGCCAGGTGTCGAACTTAGGCGCCGGGAACCAGCGATACGGCAGGTGCCGGTGCTGCATGCGGTAATTGTACTCGCTCAGGATCCGCGCATAGGGGTTCCGCGTGACACAGAAGGAATAGTCGAAGAAGTCGTCGGCGAAGAGCTTCGACATGAGCGCACCGTGAAAGTGCTGCGGCACACATGGAAGACCTTCGGTGTTGTAGTGCATGCGAAAGCTCTCGTTCGAGAAGCCCGCGAGGAACTCCTCAACCGACGTGCCCCCGGCCTTCGGGATGTGCAGAAACAAAATTGTCTTTCCGGCAATCTTGAAGATCGGCATCAGAGCCTCCTCGATTTGCAGAGTTCAGCGGCGCATCACCTTGGCGACCAGCAGGGAAATGGCCTCGCGTTCCTCACCGAGCGCGCTCGGCCAGAAGCGATGGAGCGCGGCATAGATCGCGACCGCGCCCAGGCCGCCAAGCCCGAGATTGACCAGCGCGGGAAGATCGAGCGCACGCCCGAGCTCGCGGAGCGCGAGAAGCACCACAAGATAAATGAGGCCGAGCGCGGCATGGCGCAGCAACGCCATCAGGCACCGGCCCACCTTGAATTTGAAGACGACCCCGAGCAGCAACAGCCCATTGAGGAAGCAGAGCGCAACAGCGACGGTGGTGCCCACCGCGACGCCTTCGAGCCCGAAGCGCACACCGACCAGAGCGCCAACCACCACAAAGACCGCATAGCTCCACTGCAGGAAGGCGCCGTGATAGACACGGCCCGTCGCGCGCAGGACGGTGCCGGTGAACTTGTAGGCGGTGCGGAAGTAAAGCGCGATCACCATGATCTGAAACGGGCGCACCGCGCCGGACCACTGGTCGCCCATCAGCACAAGGATGACTTCCGAGGCGAAGACACTCAGTAGCACCGACAGCGGGATCTGGGTGATCGCGGTCAGCGCAAGCACCTTATAATAGGCGCGCGATACCCGTGACAGATCCGACTGCACCGATGCCAGCGCCGGGAAAAGCACCTTGTCGGCCATGTTGCCAACGATGTTGGCGGGCTGCGACAGCAGCAGGTAGGCGCGGGAATACTGTCCCAGAGGCGCAACACCGAGCATGCGCCCGACGATCAGGTAGTCGAGATTGAGCGCGGCGTAGTTTCCGATCTGGGCCAGGGTGGTTCCCAGACCGAACCTCAGCATGCCGCGGAATTTCTGCCCGTCCCAGCCGATGCGCATGCCACGATAGCCACTGAAATGGATATTGAGCGCAGATTGCAGCGTCACCTGCCCGACTTGTCCGGCGACGAGTGCCCAGACCCCGAAGCCCTGCAGCGCCAGCACGATCGCGACACCGGCGTAGCCCAACAAGTAGCTAAGGACATTGATGATCGCCAACACGCGGAAGCCGTGTTCACGCTGGATCAGCGCCTCGGAAATGAGCCCCACCGCTCTGATGAGAAACAGGAAGGAAAAGGCACGGACAAGCGGCGGCAGCTCTTCCATGCCGTAGATCCGTCCCAGTGGCTCGGCCAGCGAGAAGACGATGACACCGACCAATAGGCCCGAAACCAGCGTTGCCGTCATGCCGGTGCGCACATGCGCCTCGGTCAGCGTCTCGGTCTGGACGATCGACGGAGCGATGCCGATTTTGCCAAACACCTCCGCCAGCGCAACCACGGTCACGGCGGCGGCGACCAAGCCGAACTCGGCCGGCGTCAGCAGCCGCGACAGGATCATCAGCACGAGGATCTTCAGCACGGCCTGCGCGCTGCCTCCTCCGAACATCCAGAGGAAGTGGCCGAGAGACGAACTGGTGAGAGGACCCTTGGTGGCAGGGTTGGGAGAAATCGATTCGGTCATACTAAAATCAGCCTGGTTGAGGCGAAGCTGCCCACATCGAGGCGCGACCGCATAGCATTTTCCTGAAATCTCCGGGCTTTGTTGCGCAAATTGTAAAAATCGCACAACAAGCAAACGATCGTCAGTCAAATGTGCTGCTTTATCACGATAAGCTTGAGATGCGCCCGCAGAACGGGCCATATTGGCGAGGTGGTCAAAGCCGCGGGATTCGCTTCAGGCGAGTTCTGCAAAGCAGTGAACGCCCGGGGCATCCCCGGGTGGCACATCGTGTGCAAGGCATCTTTCGAATGCTGGCACAACGAGGTCTGCCATGAACACTGCGATCAGCACTGCAGAATCCCATGCGACACATGACCGTCCTCTGGATCTCATGCTGTATGTTGCCACACTGGAAGGTGGCGGCGCCGAGCGCGTGTTCGTGCGGCTCGCGAACCATTACGCCGAGCAGGGACGCAACGTGGCGCTTCTGGTCAACCGGCCCGACGGGCCGATTGCAGCGCTCATCTCGCCGAAAGTCCGGGTGATCGCCGTAGGCGCCCCAAACGCGGTGCGCGGCACGCCGAAACTGATCGGCATTCTCAAGCGCGAGAAGCCCCGCGCCGTGATCTGCGGACTGACCCAATCGAACCTCGCGATGATCATGGCGGCCAAGGCCGTCGAGATCTCGACCGGCACGCGGCCGCGGATCATGGTCTGCGAACGCAACGAGTTCACTACCCTCTCCAAGCGGCTCCCCTGGGCGAAACGCCAGATCTTCACGCTGATGGTGCGCATGCTCTATCCCTACGCCGACAAGGTCTCCGGCAATGCCACCGGTGTGGTCGAGGACATCTCGAGGGTTGCGAGGCTTGCTCCCGAAGCGGTCTGCGTCATTCCCAATCCCGCCCCCGAGCCGGAAGAGATTGCCGCCGCGAGCACCACGCCGGTACCTCATCCCTGGCTGACCGAGAACCGCCCGGTGGCGATCGCGATGGGGCGTCTGCTGCCGCAGAAAGACTACCCGACGATGCTCGAGGCGCTGGCGCAATCCGACGCCGCGCTGCGGCTCGTCGTGCTCGGCGTCGGCCCCGACCTGCCGAAACTCGAAGCCCTTGCCGAGCGTCTCGGCATCAGCGACCGCGTCGACTTCGCCGGCTTCCAGATGAACCGCTTTGACTATCTTTCGCGCGGCGACCTGTTCGTGCTGTCATCGCGCACCGAAGGCTTCCCCAACGCGCTGATCGAGGCAATCTCCTTTGGTCTGCCCTGCATCAGCACGGATTGCGCAGGCGGCGGCCCCCGCGACATCCTCGCCTCGAGCTTCCCGAATGCGCTGATCGATGTCGGCGACAGCAGCGCGATGGCCCGCGCCATGGACGCGGCGGTGCAGGTGCCGCCAAAGCCCGAGCGCATTTCGTCGCTCGCCCTGCAATACTCGATCGACACCATTGCCGAACGCTTCGTCGAAGAGGTGATGACGTGAGCTATCCGGCCAACGCACGCCACCTTGCCCGCCAGCGGCAGACCGGTTCGCGGCTGTCTACCCTGTCGCGGCGGATCCCCGGGGTCCCCAGCCTGCGCTCAGATATGTCCGCGACGCTGTTCGCCCTTTTCGGGCTGTTCTTCTACTCGGGGTCGCTGGTCGTGGTCCTGACCCCCGAGGGGTCGCAATCCGCACCGATGGTCCAGGCCCTCGGGCTGGCGCTGGGGCTGCTCTCGGGCGGTGACTTTCTGCTGCGGCGCGGCGCGATCGCGCGGCATTTCCGCTGCTATCTGCCCGCATTGCTGCCCGTCGCCTTCGTCATAGCCTCGATGCTCTGGTCGATCGAGCCGATGCTGTCTGCGCGACGGATCTTCGGCCTGCTCTGCGCCACCGCCTTTGCACTTTGGATCTACGAGCGGTTTCACGGCCGCGACCTGTTCTCGGTGATCGCGGGGGCAGCGCTGCTGCTGATCGTGGTCAACGTTGCCGTGTCGCTGGCCATCCCCTCGATCGGCGTGCATCCACCACTCGACGAGCTTGGAGAGCCAAGCCCGCATGTCGGCGCATGGCGGGGCCTGTTCAATCACAAGAACGACTTCGGCCGCCTGATGGCGCTTTGCGTCGTCATCCTCTGGATTGCGCACTCCCGACAGAAGAGCTGGCGCCGGGCAACCGGGCTCGGCCTCCTTCTCGGCTATCTCGGCGTCGCCGGCTCGACCTCCGGGCAAGCCGCCTTCCTGTCGGTAGCGATCCCGCTGCTTGTCTGGATGCTGACCATCCTGCGCCCGCTCTCGCCGGACCGGCGCGCCATGGTCATCGCCGTCGCCGTGCCGGCGCTGATCACAACCTTCCTGTTCTCGCAGATCGTCATTGCGATCGTGCTCGGCCTTCTTGGCAAGGACCCCTCGCTGACCGGCCGCACCGAGATCTGGCTGGGGACGCTTCAGGCGATCCAGGGCAACATGCTGCTTGGCGGTGGCTTCGGTGCCGGCTGGGAGTTGGTCGCCGAGCGGCTGTTTATCCTGACCGGGATTTCAGTCGGCCACGCGCATAACGGCTATCTCGATCTGGTGACCGACCTCGGCGTGCTCGGGCTGCTGATCATCACCGTGTTCTACGTCACGCTTCTGGTGATGGCGATCCGCGCCTACCTGTTCGATCTCGCAACCGAATCCGCGCTTCTCGCGGCGGCGATCAGCGCCTTCGCCCTGATCGGCAACTGGGTCGCCTCGTTCCTGATCCTGCATAATTCGATCTACTGGGTACTTCCGGTGCTGTGCATCATGAGCCTGCGCCGCGCCCGCATCGTGAACGCGCACCCGCAAGCACACTCTTCGGTGACGGTCGCACCGATGGCGCCGAACTGGAGCTTTGCGGCGCATCCGGCGCATCGCCTGCATTCCTCCGGAGCCGCCATTCCTCATCACGACACGCAGACCGAGGCCTTTTCATGAGTGATCTGACGACATTCCGGGGCCCGAGCCAATCGCGTCCCGCCGGAGCAGCGCCGGTCTCGGCGCAGCAGACGGCGCGGCTGTGCTTCCTCATCAACTCGATGGAGGGCGGCGGCGCCGAGCGGGCGATGGCGAACCTGCTGCGTCACCTCGAGGGGCAGGTCGCGAACATGCAGGTGGATCTCGTGCTGCTCGACGATCTGCCGGTGGTGCAGGACATTCCCGCATGGGTCCGGGTCGTGACGCTGGACGGGCGCGGCTCGATGCTTCACTCCGCCGTGGCGCTTGCCAGGTATTTCCGCGCGGCCCGACCCGATCTCTGCGTGAGCTATCTGTCGCGCTCCAACAGCCTGAACGTGCTGCTCTCCGCCGTCACCCGCCATCGTGCGGTGATCTCGGAGCGGGTGCAGACCACCAGCCACCTGTCGACGTCGCGGGCCGCCGCGCTTTATCGCCTGATCACCCGCCTCACCTACCCTCGTGCCTTCCGGGTGATTGCCGTGAGCGAAGGCGTGGCCGACGATCTGGTCAGCCATTTCGACGTGCCCCGCGAAAAGACCCGTATCATCGGCAACCCGATCGACGGCGCGGCGCTGGCCCGCGCCGCGGCAGAGCCCGCGTCGATCCCCCTGCCCGAGCGTTACATTCTCGCTGTCGGGCGCATGGTGGTGAACAAGAACTTCAAGATGCTGCTCGACGGCTATGCCAAGGCGCGCCCCTCGGCCGATCTGCTCATCCTCGGCGAAGGACCGGAGCGCGCTGCGCTCGAGCAACAGGTCAAGGCGCTCGGGCTCGAGGGGCGGGTGCACATGCCCGGCTTCGTCAAGAACCCCTACCCGATCATGGCCGGTGCCGAGGCGCTGGTTTCCTGCTCGAATGCCGAGGGCTTCCCGAACACCATCATCGAGGCGCTGACCCTCGGCCTTCCGGTCATTGCCACCGATTGCCCGTCGGGCCCCGCGATGGTGCTTCGGGGCGAGGCACGCGGCGATACGCCGATCGAGGAAAACGCCAGCGATGGCCTGCTGATCCGCATGGACAACAGCGACGACCTCGCCCGCGCGCTGTCGCTCTACGAAAGTGCCGAAACCCGGACACGCTATGCCGCCCTTGCCCGCACCCGCGCCGCCGCCTTCGGCGTCGAGGCGGTGGTCCGCGAATATCTCGACATCATCGAAACCAGTATGCGCTCCTGATCCGCGCTCGCAGAGGTAACATGACACTCACGTTCATCCCCCCCGTGCTCACGCCTTCGTTTGCCATCGCTGCGGTCGCCCTGTCTGTCGCCGCCATGACCGCTGCCACACTGCCCACGCAGGCAGAGGCGCAGGACTCGATGCAGGTGCAGGTCTCCCGCGGCTATCCGCTGGGCCCCGGCGACGTTCTCCGGCTCGAGTTCCTCAACCGCCCGGACATCCGGCTCAACATCCAGGTCGAGCTGACCGGCTACGCGAATTTCCCCTTCATCGGGGCCGTGCTCGTCGGCGGCCGCACCATCGAGGAGCTGCGCGCCGAACTGCCGGTTCTGCTCGACGGTGCCGTGCTGCGCGAAGAGATCGGCAATGACCTGCGCTCGAACAAGGTCGAGAGTTCAGAACTCATCCTCTCGGTGCAGTCCTATCGTCCCATTGTCGTCGCCGGCGATGTGGCCGAGCCGGGCGAGGTCGACTTCTCGGTCGGGATGACCGCCAGGACCGCGGTGTTCAAGGCTCAGGGTGTCGGTTCGGTCAGCAATGGATCGCGGGGATCGGTCAACGTCTTCCGGACACGCGCCGAGATCAGCCGCGCGGTCACCCGTCACGCGGTGCTCAGCGCGCTGGTGAACGGCGAGGAGACGATCGGCATCGACGACATCGCCCTGCCGCCGAACAGCGGCCTGAGCGTATCGAATGTCGTCAACCGCGCCAATGCGGATCTCGCGCTGGAAAAGGCCAAGCTCGAGCAGCAGCGCAGCCGCGAACAGATGCGCATCGAAACCGCCGAAGAGCGGGTCGCCTCTTCGCGGGCGCGGCTCGAGAGCCTGCGCGACGCAGAAACCGTGGAGAACGACAACGTCTCGCGCCTCACCGGTCTGGCCGAGCGCCAGCTGGTGGCGACCGAACGCCTGAACGAGGCACGCCGCGATTTTCTCGAAACCACCGAATTCCGCCACCGTGCCACCGCCGAAGCCTCTCGCGCAGAGCTGGAGTGGGAGGAGCTTCTCGTCACCTCGCGGATCGAGGACATCAATCGTCTGCAAAACTGGCGGACCGAGATGTCCGCCGTCGATGCCGAGCTTGACGTTCTGATGATCGCCCTTGCGGCGGCGTGGGGGCAGGACGCCACCGCGAAAGTCTACCGCCAGACCCCCGCCGGCGTCATGCATCTGACGGTCGGCATGGACGACATGCTGATGCCCGGCGACATCGTCGAACTCAACCGCACATGGGTCGGACAATGATCCGCCTTCTCCCCACCGCCCGCTGGGCGTTCTCAAGCATTGGAGCGATCACATGAACATTGATCGGCTGACCGTGAACGACACCGTTTTGGGGCCGCAGCCCTATGACACGCCCTCGAGTTTCGATTTCGGCACCGCCTTCCGGGTGCTCAAGCGCAGATTGCCGCTGATTGCCGGGGTCACCCTGATCTTCCTCGTCCTGGGCGTCTTCGCCGCCCTGCTGTCGAGCAAGAGCTACGAGGCACGGACCAGCGTTCTGCTGGAAGCGCCCACGCTGAACCCGTTCGGTCGGGAACAGATCTATTCGGGGCCGAAATTCGACAGCGTGACCATCGAGAGCCAGATGCAGGTGATCCGGTCGCCGATGTTGCTGTCGCAGGTGGTCGAGGCGCTCGACCTCGACAGCCGCGAGATCTTCTGGGAGCCGCCGCAAAGCGGGATCAAGCGCGCCATCAGCGGCGTCACCGGGGGGCTGTCTGCCTCGATCGGCGAGCGCATCGCGCCGCTGGTCGAACAGGCCCAGGATGACGCGGCCGATAGCTCGGTTCTCACGCAGGAAGACGAAAACGCGTTCATGCGCGGCTACCGCTCGGTCAAATCGAAGCTTCTGGGCGCGCTCGGCACCATGTTCGACGGTGGCGAAGAGGTTGCCGAGATCTCCGAGGCCGAGCGGTTCCGCGCCGCGGTCGAGAAGCTGCGCGACGATGTCACCGTGACCCGCAACGGCGTCACGTCGGTGCTGTCGATCAGGACCGCGGCCAACACCCCCGAACTCGCCGCCGAGATCACCAACGCGGTGGCCCAATCCTACGTGATGCAGCGCTACGACATGCGCCGCGCTTCGGCGGAAACCGCGACCGGCTGGTTCGAGAGCCGCATGCAGGAACTGTCACAGCAGGCGGCCGACGCCGAAGGCGAACTCAGCGCCGCATCCGGACTGGGCAGCGCCACATCGACCACGTCGGCCCCCGGCGACGCAGGTCAGCGCGCCGATGCCGTAGCCTCGCTGCGCGACGCGATCTCCACCCGCATCGAGGCGCAGGCCCGGTTCGATCAGACGATGCTGGCGAGCCGGTCGATGAACCCGCTCGGCGTGCTGCCGCCGCAATCGGCCAGTTCCGAATTCGCGGAGCTTTCCAGCGCCTTCAGCACCTCGCAGGACCAAGCCGAGCGCGACCGCCTCAACGAGCAGGCAAAGGCGCTGCTTCCCGGGCTTCTGGAAAGCGCCCAAAGCCGGCTTGACGAAGCGCTCGCCGCCGAGACCGCTGCGCGCAACGCGATGGACGGCGTGAGCTCGACACGTGCCGCGGCGCAGGCCGATCTTGGCCGGCTCGAAAGCGAAGCCCGCATCTATCGGGAAATGTACGAAAATTACACCACCACCTACCTGCGCACCAAGGAGCAGCAGACCTTCCCGGTGGTCGATGCGACAGTGCTCGGCGTGGCGCAGCCGCCCGAGGGCGCAAGCGGAAGCAGCGGCTCGCAACTGCTGTTGATCGCCGGTCTTCTTGGCCTCACCCTCGGCTCGGGACTGGCCTTTGCGAACGAGGGGCGCGACCCGCTTCTGCGCACACGTGCGGCGCTCGCCAAGGCCGTCGGCGGCCCGGTGATCGGCCTTCTGCCTCCGGAGGATGACGGTCGCTCCGCCAAGAAGCGCATCTCGGTCACCGACCGTCTTCCCGAAATCGGCATCCTGAAGCCGCGCCTTGAACCGGGACAGACCGCCGACCTCTCGGAGAAGGGCAACATCGTGCCCCTGCCAAAGCACCGTCTGGCGCTGGCCGGACTGCCCGGACAGATGTCGATGACCCTCACCGATCCGCTTTCGCGGTACTCCGACACGGTCCGGCGCATTCGCGTTGCCTTCGACAACTACTTCGCGCCACGCCACGACAAGCGCGGCTCGGTGATCGGCTTCCTCTCCGACCAGGGCGCAGAGACCCGTTCGACGCTCGCGATGAACTACGCCGAGATGACGGCGGTTGGCGGCAAGAAGACGCTGCTGATCGATTTCGACTGGCTCGAGGCCTTCCTGAGCCGTTCGATCACGCCCGCCGCCGGCTTCGGAATGACCGATCTGATGTATTCCATGAGCCCGAATTTCGCCCCGGACGATGTCTATTGGGTGGATGAGCGCAGCGGACTGTTCTTCCTGCCGAACCGTGCGCTGGGCCGAAATGAACCGGTGGACCCGGCCACCTTCGACACGGCGCTCCTGACGATGCTGGTGGCGTCGCTGTCGCAGAAGTTCGACCAGATCGTGATCGATTTCCCCTCGCTCGGCGACAGTGTCGATGCGGCCGGTCTCGCCTCGGTGGTCGACGGCTTCGTCTGCGCCGCCGACTGGGGTGTTTCGGACCGCAAGTCGCTGGCACGGAACATGGCCACGAGCGGCATCCCGGTCGACAAGATCGTCGGCGCCGTGATGGCCGGTGTGACCGAGAAAGACCTTGAACGCTACGAGAGCGCGGGCTGAGCGCGCGCTATTTTTCATTAAGGAATTTGATCGATGCTCCCCTCGGTTATTTTTGTCGGTCCCACGAAATGCGGGACGACCTGGATCGACAGCTATCTGCGGACCCGACCGGAAGTCGGCCTGCCGTTGAAGCAAAAAGAGACGTTTTTCTTCGACAAGTGTTTCGAGCGCGGCGTCGACTGGTACGAAGCCCAGTTCGGCACCGACAAGGAGATCTGCATCGAGGTCGCCCCCTCGCTGTTCCACAAACCACAGGCCCGCGAAAACCTGGCGAAGACATTGCCGCAGGCGCGGGTGGTCATCGTCTACCGCGATCCCGTGGATCGGGCGGTCTCACACTACTTCCATTACCGCAAGGAGGGCGAGCCTGCGATGACGATGGAAGACATGGCACGCGCCCATCCCAACATCATCGACGCCGGGCGCTTCCGGACCCATGCGGCAGAGTGGGAGGCGCTGTTTCCCGGTCGGGTCTCCTACCTTGAATACGCAAAGCTCAAGTCGGACCCGCTGGCGTTCTGCGCAGACGTCTGTTCCGTCATCGGCCTTCCGAACACCCAGACCCCACCCGATGCGCTGATGGGAAAATCGGTCAACGCCGCTTCCATCCCGCGCTCCGCTCTGCTTGCACGGATTGGCCGGCGTTCGGCAGAGTTCGCCCGTCGCAAGGGCCTGCATGGCGTGGTGAACCGGCTCCGCAAGACCAAGCTGAAAAAGCTGCTTTTCTCAGGCTCCGGCGATGTGTCCCAGGAGCGAAAATCGCTCGAGGCCGAACTGTCGGCGTTCAGCTCACATTTCGAACGGGAACGCTTCGATCTGGGCGCGCTGAGCGGGCCTAGCAGCTGACGTCGTCGCCTCGAGCACGGTCACCGGCTGCGAGATTGACCGCTTGCGAAGGCCGCCAACACAGATCGAGACGGCAGGCGCCCATCACCCGGGCAAAGCTGCGCAAACGCTGAGCAAATCGATTTAAATCGCGGGTCTCTACGGCCTCTACGGTGCTTCGGATACGACGGTTCGGTCAGAAGCGCTACACTATAGCGAGAACTGAAAACCTTGGAATCAACGAACTTCAAGATGTCAGCGAAAGCCTCGCGCCTTCGCCGTCACCTCTCGGACTATGCCAAACGATCCGCCGGCGATTGCATCTCTCTGGTCGCTCGGCCGGGCTCCGGGTCGGAAGACAAAGCCCCTCAGGGCGGACTGTTGCGAAACCTGATTGAAGGAGACACGAGATGAGCTTCTGGCCCCTGTTTTGGTCGGTCTACGTACTGATTTCGATCTTCGCGATCACCATGACGTACAAAGAGCAGAAGAAATCCAACCGGGCGACCCCGGTTTTCGTCTTCATCGGCTACCTCGCCTGCACCGTCTGGCCGCTTCTGGTCGCGGTGATGCTGGTTCTGCTGCAAATCACCAAGAGACGCGGCGCGCGGCGCCAGCAGCGCGCACGGATCTGACCCAGACCCTGTCTCGAATCCTCTGCGACGCCTTGACCGTGCACGGCGGGCATCCGGCCTTGGCTGAGGTCCCTGCGATGATCGCGCGTCCGCGCGCGCTGTCTTTTGGCTGAGAAGGCCCGCCAGGCTCGGCGCGGAGCCCGAAGCCGTTGGCGCGCAGTCCGTTCACAGAAGCGTTTCCCGCCCAATCCAATGCGACGGCTCTGACGCCGCGCCCCAAGACACCAACCTCCGGGCACCCGTCGATCAATTGAAAAATTAATCAAATCAAATAGTTGCCAGTCGACTTAAAAGTGGAACGTGAGGTTTTTCCGCCGCACAAGACGCAGGGGCACAGCCGCATCTCTCGACGTCAGGTCGACAGCATCAGCGCGCAGGGCTTGTCCGCGCGACAGAGCATCGCCGGCATCACAGATCCAACCAGACCAGCGACGCAATGGCCCCCCTGACGTCGATACAGACCGCTCTCCAAACCGCTTGTCCGCTTACCGACCGACGCTCTCACGATCCCTGCAGAAGAAATCGCGGCCCAACGCGCGCAAGCCGGGCCATCTCCGAGGCGCAAGAAACCGGCAGAGCCCCCTCAGGCCTCCGCCTTCTTCTCCCAGCGGCCACTCTCTTCCGACCAGTACTGCGCCTTGCAGCCAGCCCCGGTGAGCGCCCGCCACTGGCCGCGCGCGGCATCGAGCGCCATGCCGTCATGCCCGTCAAAGAGGATGCAGACCCGTTCGAGCCGGTTGACCTCCTCGGGCGCCACCGTGGCGCCGTCCACCGCCATCAGGCAGGCCGGATCGTTGGGCAGCGCCTCCTGCACCGTCAGCAGCACCGGCTGCAGCGCATCGTGCTTGCCGCCGGCCTGACCATGCGGCAGGAAGCCGTCCTCCGGCCCCATCCAGAGTCTCTGGTCGAGCCAGTCCATGCGCCCGGGATCGGTGCCGCGCACCGCCACCCGCCAGCCCGCCGCCAGCGACTTCTCCAGAAGCAGCGGCAGCGTGGCCTCCAGCGGGCGCTGGGTCAGGTGGTAGAAATAGGCCGCCCCCATCTCAGCCCCCCGTCACCGGGGAGCCGGGAGCGCGGCCCGCAAGGGCTGCGGCCACGCTCAGCCCTCCTTGCTCTCGAAGCCGTCGCGCACCAGCCGGTCGAGCGCCATGACGCCCCAGCCGGTGGCGCCCTTCGGCGCCAGCGTGCTCTCCGCCTTCAGCGAGGCGACGCCGGCGATGTCGAGGTGGATCCACGGCATCTCGTCCTTGACGAAGCGCTTGAGGAACTGCGCCGCGGTGATCGAGCCGCCGGGACGGCCGCCGACATTCTTCATGTCGGCGATCGGCGATTTCAGCATGTCGTCATAGGCCTTGCCCAGCGGCATGCGCCAGGCGCCCTCGCCCTCGGTCTCGGCGGCCTTGAGGAAGCCCGCGGCGAAGCGCTCGTCATTGGAGAAGACAGCGGCGTTTTCGTGTCCCAGCGCCACGATGCAGGCGCCGGTGAGGGTGGCGAGATCGACCATCGCGGCGGGCTTCTCGAATTCCTGCGCGTACCAGAGCACGTCGCTCAGCACGAGGCGGCCCTCGGCGTCGGTGTTGATGACCTCGATGGTGTCACCCTTCATCGAGGTGACCACGTCGCCCGGGCGGACAGCGTTGCCCGAGGGCATGTTCTCGACCAGACCGACAAGGCCCGTCACGTTGGCCTTGGCCTTGCGCAGCGCCAGCGCCTTCATCACGCCCGAGACGACGCCGGCGCCGCCCATGTCCATGGTCATGTCTTCCATGCCGCCGGCGGGCTTCAGCGAGATGCCGCCGGTGTCGAAGACCACGCCCTTGCCGACCAGCGCCAGCGGCGCGCCCTCGCCGCCCTTCCAGCGCATGATCACCAGCTTCGACGGCGACACCGAGCCCTGCCCGACGCAGAGCAGCGCGCCCATGCCGAGCTCTTCCATGCGGCCTTCCTCGACCACCTCGACCTCGACGCCCAGTTCGCGCAGCCCCTCGAGCCGCGCGGCGAACTCGGTGGTGGTCAGCACGTTGGCGGGCTCGCTCACCAGATCGCGGGTGAAGAAGACGCCGCCCGCCACCGCCAGCATCGGCGCCATCGCCGCCTCGATCTCGGCGGGTTTCGAACAGACCACCTGGGCCGGGGCCAGCGCCTTGCCCTTGTCGCTCTTGTGGTCGGTGAAGCTATAGCCGCGCAGCGCGAGGCCCAGCAGCGCCTGCTCGAGCCCGATCTGGCTCTCGCCCAGCACCGTCACCGCGCCCGAGCCCGCCGCCTTGGCGATGGCGGCGCCGGCCTTGCGCGCGTCGAGCGCATCGGGTCGCCGCTCGAGCTTGACGATATCGACCGCCTCGGCCGCCATGCCGGAGGGATATGACAGGCTCACCACGCTGCCGGCGGGCTTCTTGGCCCAGCCCTCGTCGGCCACTGCGCGGGCCACCGCGCCCTTGGTCAGCCGGTTCAGCCGCCGCGCGCCCCGCCCGAGCTTGCCCTCGCTGTCGATAAAGACGGCGACGCGCCCCTCCGCGCCTGCAAGGGCGTCGAGATCGGTTTCGGCAAAGGTGAACTCGCGCAGATCGGTCATCATGCTCTCCTGTTGTCTTTCCCACAGAGTCGTAGAGCCGCGTGACGGCATTGACCAGAGGCAGCTTTTCCAGCAAACACCGATCCGTTAGCGTAGAGCGCAGCACAGGATCTGGAGGGCACATACGCGTGCAGAGATTCGACAGATACATGCTGTCGCAACTCATGGTGGTGTTTGGGTTTTTCGCCCTGGTGCTCGTCATGGTCTATTGGGTCAACGCGTCGGTCAGCCTGTTCGACGAGCTGATCACCGATGGCCATTCGGCCCGCATCTTCCTCGAGTTCAGCCTGCTCAGCCTGCCCGGCGTGATCGCCCTCGTGCTGCCGATGGCGGCTTTCGGCGCGGCGGTCTACGTGACCAACCGCATGTCCAACGAATCCGAGATGACGGTGCTTCAGGCAGGCGGGCTGTCGCCGTGGCGGCTGGCGCGGCCGGTGCTGGTCTTCGGCGTCCTGATCGCGCTTATGATGTCGGTGCTGACCCACGCGCTGGTGCCCGCCTCGGTGGCGCAGCTGCGTGAGCGCGAGCGCGAGATCTCCGAGTCGGTGGCCGCAAGGCTGCTGCACGAGGGCACCTTCCTGCATCCGAGCCGCGGCGTGACCTTCTACATCCGCGAAATCACCGACGAGGGCGAGCTCCGCGACGTCTATCTCAGCGACCGGCGCAGCGAGAAGCGCACCGTGACCTACACCGCCGAGACCGCCTACGTGACCCGCGACGAGGGCGGGCCGAAGCTGACCATGCGCAGCGGTCTGGCGCAGGAGTTGCAGCGCGAGGAACAGACCCTCTCGACCACGAATTTCACCGACCTCACCTACGACATCAGCGGGCTGATCACCGCCGGCGGTTCCGACCGCCGCCGCGCCCGGCAGATCCCGACGCTGGAGCTGCTGACGCGGACCGAGGCGGTGGCCGAGGAGGTCAACGACAGCGTCGGCGAGGTGCTCGAAGAGGCACATAACCGCTTCCAGATGGCGCTGCTCTGCATCGTGGCGGCGCTGATCGGCTATTCGGCGCTGATGACCGGCACGTTCTCGCGCTTCGGGGTCACCCGGCAGATCGTCGGCGCGATCTTCCTCCTCGTTCTGGTCAAGCTGGTCGAGAGCGCGATCACCGACCCGGTGCGCTCGACCCCGGCGCTCTGGCCGCTGATCTACCTGCCGAGCCTGGTGGGCTTCGCGCTGGCCGCCGTCCTGCTGCGCCGGGCGGCGCGGCCGTTCCGGCCCGAGCGCCGGCGCAAGCAAGGCGCCGAGGTGAGCGCATGATCCTGCACCGCTATTTCGCCCGTCGCTTCCTCACCATGTTCATGTCGATCCTGACGGTCTTCGCGCTGTTCCTCGCGCTGCTCGATCTGGTCGAGCAGCTGCGCCGCTTCGACAGCGACGTGAGCTTCGGTCAGGTCGTGCACCTGACGCTGCTGAACCTGCCGGCGGGGCTCTACGAGATCCTGCCGCTGGTGATGATCCTCGCCACTGCGGCGCTGTTCCTGATGATGGCGCGCAGCTCCGAGCTGGTCGTCGTGCGCGCCGCCGGGCGCTCTGGCCTGACCGCGCTGGCCGGGCCGGTGGCGGTGGCGGTGATGATCAGCGGCGTGTCCGTGGCGATGCTGAACCCGATGGTCGCGGCCACCTCGCGGCAGGCCTCGGACCTCACCGAACGCTACAAGAGCAACGGAGCCTCGACGATCTCGATCGGACGCGAGGGGCTGTGGCTGCGCCAGGGCGGGGAAACCGGCGACACGGTGATCCGCGCCGCCCGCGCCAATCCCGACGCCACCGTGCTCTACGAGGTGAGCTTCGTGGAATACGAGACCGCAAGCGGCCCGATGCGCCGCATCGAGGCCGAAGAGGCGGCGCTCGAGGACGGCGCCTGGATCCTGCGCAACGCCAAGGCCTGGCCGCTGCAAAGCGGCAGGACCCCCGAGAGCGTGGCGCAGCGCTTCGATCGGCTGGAGCTGCCCTCCGAGCTGACCCAGGACGGCATCCGCGACCGCTTCGGCAAGCCTTCCTCGGTGGCGATCTGGGACCTGCCCGAGTTCATCGCCGGGCTCGAGATGGCCGGCTTCTCGGCGCGGCGCCACATCGTCTGGCTGCAGATGGAGCTGGCGCGCCCGGTCTTCCTGGTCGCCATGGTGCTGGTCGCGGCCGGCTTCACCATGCGCCCCGCCCGTCTCGGCCGCACCGGCCTGCACGTGCTGGCGGCGGTGCTTCTCGGCTTCGGCCTCTACTACGTGCGGAACTTCGCGCAGATCATGGGCGAGAACGGCCAGCTCCCGCCGATCCTCGCCGCCTGGATTCCGCCCATCGCCTCGCTGCTGCTCGCGCTGGGGCTTGTCCTGCAGATGGAGGACGGCTGATGAAGACCGCCCGCGCCGCGTGGCTTGCCGCCCTGCTGGCGATGACCACCCCTGCGCCGCTCATGGCGCAGACCGTGACCGTGGCCGCCGATGCCGCCGACGAAGAGGCCGAACCCGCGCTGCTGGTCGCCGATCAGGTGTTCGTCGAGGATGGCTCGCGGCTTGTCGCCACCGGCAATGTCGAGGCGCTGCATGACGGGCTGCGGCTGAGTGCGACCCGCATCCTCTTCGACCAGGAGGCGGGCCTGCTGACCATCGAGGGCCCGATCCGCATCACCGACGAGACCGGCAACCTGCTGCTCGCCGATGCCGCCGAGATGGAAGAGGGCCTGCGCAACGGCCTGCTCAGGGGCGCGCGCATGGTGATGGACGACCAGCTCCAGCTTGCCGCCGTCGAGGCGCAGCGGGTCGGCGGGCGCTACACCCAGCTCAGCCGCGTCGCGGTGACCTCGTGCCAGGTCTGCGGCCGCAACGAGGTGCCGCTCTGGCAGATCCGCGCCGACCGGGTGATCCACGACCAGGACGCGCGCCAGCTCTATTTCGAGGGCGCCCAGCTGCGCGTGCTCGACGTGCCGGTCCTCTGGGTGCCGCAAATGCGCCTGCCCGATCCGACGCTGAAGCGCGCCCGCGGCTTTCTCACGCCGACGATCCGCAGCACCTCGCTGCTCGGCACCGGGGTGCGCATCCCCTATTTCATCCCGATGGGCGACCATCAGGACCTGACCCTGACGCCCTATCTCTCGAGCGAGACCCGCACCCTCGAGGCGCGCTACCGCCGCGCCTTCACCTATGGCAAGATCGAGCTCAACGGCGCGATCACCAAGGACTCTCTGCTGCCCGACGAGACCCGAGGCTACCTCTTTGCCGAGGGTGAATTCCTGCTCAGGAACGGCTTCCGCTTCGATTTCGACATCGAGACGGTATCGGACGATTCCTATTTCAACGAGTACGATTACGGCGAGAACGAGCGCCTCGACAGCGCCTTCACCCTGAGCCGCGCGCGCAAGAACGACTTCTTCTCGACCGACCTGATCTATTACGAGACGCTGCGCGCCGCCGAAGAGGACGACACCCAGCCGGCGGTGATCTTCAACACCGAGTACGAGCGGCGTTTCTTCCCGGCCCGGATCGGCGGCGAGTTCCGCCTCGGCGCCATGGTGCACGGCCATTACCGGCGCTCGGATCTCGACTATGACAGCGACGACGAGGACAGCGTCGTCGACGGGCGCGACATGGCGCGGCTCAGCGCCGAGGCCAGCTGGCGCCGCCGCTGGACGCTGGCGGGCGGCATCCGCCTTGGCGTGCTGGGCCAGCTCTGGGCCGACCGCTACGCGGTCTGGGAGGACGCAAGCGCCGACTCCGAGGCCTCGCAGCTCACCCCCGGCGTCTCGGTCGAGCTGCGCTGGCCGCTGGTCAACCGCCAGGCTTTTGGCGGACGCTCGCTGCTCGAGCCGGTGGCCCAGGTGGGCTGGGTCGGCGGCGACCGGCCCAACATTCCCAATGACGAGAGCACCCGGGTCGAATTCGACGAGGCCAACCTGCTGTCGCTGTCGCGCTTCCCTGCCACCGACCGCCACGAGCGCGGTCTGATCGGGGCCGCGGGTCTGCGCTGGATGCACGAGTCGCCCGCCGGCTGGACCGCCGGTCTCACCCTCGGGCGGATCTGGCGGCAGGAGGTCGACGACGATTTCAGCCTGTCCTCCGGCCTCGACGGCGGCAGCTCGGACTGGCTGATCTCGGGAGGCTTCGCCAACCCGCTGGGCCTCAGCATCTCGGCCCGCGGCCTGCTCGACGATCGCGGCGAGTTCGACAAGGGCGAGGCCCGCGCGAGCTGGTCGAACAACCGCGTCGAGCTCGACGCCACCTATCTGCTGCTGCTCGCCGATCCGCTCGAGGATCGCGACGAGAGCCAGGCCGAGTGGCGCTTCGAGGGCAGCTACCGGATGAGCCGCCACTGGACCGGCTCCGGCGAATGGCGTTACGACCTCGCCGACCGCCGGGTTGACCGCGCCGGTCTGGGGCTGCAATACCGCAACGAATGCGTTCAGGTGGATGCCTCGGTCTTGCGCCGATTTGCATCCTCGACCAACCTCGAACCGTCCACGGAGTTCGACCTCACGGTCGCCCTGACAGGCTTCGGCACCGCCGGAAGCGACAAGGAGTATCGACGCACATGCAAATGACCCCTGCCCGTCTTATTCGCGCCCTGACCCTCTCTGCCGGGCTGGCGCTGACCGTGGCGCCGGGCGCGGCACCGGCGCAGAACCTGTTCGCGCCCGCAATCACCGTCGACGAGATGGTGATCACCGGCTACGAGATCGAGCAGCGCCAGCGCATGATGACCTTGCTGAACGCACCGGGCAACGTGACCGAGCTGGCGCGCGAGCAGCTGATCGACGACCGGCTGCGCCTCAAGGCGGCGCGCGATGCCGGCATCGAGCCCTCCGAGCAGGACATCCTCGACGGCATGGACGAATTCGCCGGCCGCGCCGATCTCAGCCGCGAGCAGTTCGTCGCCATTCTCAATCAGGGTGGCGTCGATGAAGAGACCTTCCGCGACTTCGTGCGCGCCGGCACCGCGTGGCGCGATCTCGTGCGCGCGCAGTTCACCTCGCGCACCCAGGTCACCCCGGAAGAGGTCGACCGGGCGCTGGCCAGCGGCAGCGGCGGCTCCGACGTCCGGGTGCTGCTCTCCGAGATCATCATGCCGATCAACGCCCAGAACGCCGAAGCCGTGCGCGCCCGTGCCGAGCGCATCTCGCAGATGACCTCGACCGCCGAGTTCTCGGCGCAGGCGCGGCAATACTCCGCCACCGCCACGCGCGGCGACGGCGGTCGTCTGCCGTGGCGCGACCTGACCGAGCTGCCGCCGCAGATCCGCTCGTTGATCCTCGGGCTGTCGCCCGGCGAAGTCACCGACCCGCTGCCGATCCAGGGCGCCGTGGCGCTGTTCCAGCTGCGCGACATCGAGGAAACCGGCTACACCGCGCCGGAATACGCCGCTCTCGAATACGCCGCCTATTACATGGCCGGCGGGCGCTCGCCCGAGACCCTCGCCAAGGCGCGGGTGCTGGCCGAGCAGGTCGACCGCTGCGACGATCTCTACGGCGTCGCCAAGGGCCAGCCGGACGAGGTGCTCGACCGCGGCGCCCTGCCGCCCGCCGAGATCCCGACCGACATCGCCTACGAGCTGTCCAAGCTCGATCCCGGCGAGGTTTCGACAGCGCTGACGCGCTCCAATGGTCAGACGCTGGTGTTCCTGATGCTCTGCGGCCGCACCGCCGCGGTGGCCGAGGATGCCGACCGCACCCAGGTCGAGATGGGCTTGCGCAACCGCCGCCTGACCGAGGTCTCCGACGGCTACCTTGCGCAGCTGCGCGCCAACGCGCGCATCGTCGAGAAATGAGCCCCCGGCCCGCCCCCGTGGCGATGAGCTGCGGGGAGCCCTCGGGCATCGGCCCGGAACTGGCCGAAGCGGCGTGGCGCGCGCTCGGTGCCGCGCTGCCCTTCGTCTATATCGGCGCGCCCGGGCACCTGCCGGGCACCGTGCCGCACGTGGTCGTGGAGCGCCCCGAGGAGGCGGCGCACGCGGCCGAGGAGGGCCTGCCGGTACTGGCGCTCGACATTCCCGGCCCGCGCGTGCCCGGCACGCCGCAGCCGATGCAGGCGGCGGGCGTCATCGCCTCCATCGCCCGCGGCGTCGGGCTGGTTCAGCAGGGCGCCTGCTCGGCGCTCTGCACCCTGCCGATCTCCAAGCAGGCGCTGGCCGAGGGGGCGGGCTTCGCCTATCCCGGTCATACCTAATATCTCGCCGCCCTCGGCGGCGCCGACGAGGTGGTGATGATGCTGGCCAGCG
>NZ_JBYNAH010000293.1:0-5337 GCF_059781815.1 Salipiger sp.
TTTCAAGACGGTGAACGACCGCTTCGGCCACGGCATTGGCGACGCCGTCCTGCGCGACGTGGCGCGGCGTCTGAGCGGCGTTCTGCGGATCTCGGATCTTGTCGCGCGGATCGGCGGAGAGGAATTCCTCGTCACCCTGCCAGACGCCTGCGAACAGACCGCCCGCGCCACCGCCGAGCGGCTGCGCGCGGCGGTGGCGGCGCAGGCCTTCGAGCTTCCGGAAGGAGGTGAGCGGCTAGGCGCCACGATCAGCCTCGGGCTGACCTATTGCCCCGCCGGCGAGACGCTCGCGCCCGAGCTGCTGCTCGACCGCGCCGACCGGGCGCTCTATGCCGCCAAGCGCGATGGGCGCGACCGGGTCGCCGCGTGGTCGGACCTGCGGCGGACCGAGTGCCGGCCCGCCAGCGCCGGACGCTGAGCGCGCCCGGGACTGTCAGGGCTTGTTCTTGCGAATGCGCTTGCCGAACTCGGCGATCCTGTCCTCGAGACGCTGGGCATAGGCCGCGCGCTGGTCCGGCGACAGTTTTGCGACGTACTCGACCAGCATCCGCTGGCCCTCGGCCTGCCGGCGCTCGGCGCGCTCCCCCTGCTTGTCCAGCGTCGCGGCGAAGGCGGCGGGATCGAAGGGCTCGGCCCGCAGCGCCTCGATCGCCAAGCGATACTCGGCCAGGAAATCGCCGGGCGTGTCGCGCTGGCGCTCGATCTCGTTGCGCAGGTTGCGCCCCAACTCGCGGCGCTGATCCTCGTTCAGGGCATGGGTGTAGGGGAACACGAAATCGCGCCCCCGCGGCGGGCCGTCGCGATCCATGTCGGGCCGCGTGAAATAAAGCCCGGCCACCACGCCCGCCACCGCGAGGTTGGCGGCCAGCGAGGCAAACAGCAGGATGCGCAAGCCGGTGGTCATCTTCGGGGTCTTGGCGTTTTCGGTCATGGTGTCAGAGTCCCAGCATCGCGACATCGAAGCCGCTGGCCGGCTCGAAGGTGGTGTAACTGTCGGAGGCGGTGGCGGTGGTCCACTCGCTCAGCCCGGCGGGAGAGACCGCGCCGAACCAGACGCCGGCGGCGCAGGCCGCGGCCAGTCCGGCCACCGCCGGCCAGCCGCCGAGCACCGACAGGAACTCGCTCAGGCGAAAGCCTCTGCCGTCGCGTTCGGGCCTGACGGCGAGCGCAGGCGCCTGCGGCGCCGGCTGCTCTTCGAGCGCCATCGCCTCCATGCGCGCCAGCCAGTCGCCGGACGGCGCCGGCGTGTCGGCCCGTGCCGCATCGAACCAGGGGCCCAGCCCCGCTTCCTCTGCCTTGCGCTTGTCACTCATCGTCATATCCCAGCTCTGCGCGTCGGTCCCCGAGAAGGTCCTCCAGCGCCTTGCGGCCCCGCGCGGTCAAACTTTCGACCGCGCGCACGCCTATGTCCATGATCTCGGCGATCTCGGGGTTCGAAAGCCCCTCGAGATGGCGCAGGATCACCGCCTGTTTCTGCCGCTCGGGCAGCCTGTCGAGCGCCGCCTGCAGGGCCGCGCCACGGGCGCTTTCCTGCAACTCCTGCTCGGCCGAGCGCGACGGATCCGGAGGCTCGGCCACCGCGTCGAGATCGACGTAACCGCCGCGCGCCTTGCGCATCCGGTCGATGCACAGGTTCGACACCACCCGGTAGAGCCAGGTCGAGACCTTGGCCTCGCCCTCGCGCCAGCCCGGCGCCGCGCGCCACAGCCGCAACAGCGCTTCCTGCGCCACGTCCTCGGCCTCGGCCCGGTCCTTCAGCATGCGCATCGCGACGCCAAAGGCTTTCGGGCCCAGACGCAGAGTGAGCGCGCGCGCCGCGGCGGGCTCGCCGGCCGCATAGGCCGCGAGCAGATCCTCGTCACTTGTATCGCTCATCGCGTCATATGGCATCCGGTCCATCCAAGTGCGCTAGCCCGACCGGGGCGATAACGCAACGGGGGACGGCGGCGGCACATGGCCGCCGCCGCACCCGGTCTTCAGGGCCTCAGTTCTGGGCCTCGGGCGCCGGCTCGGGCATCTGCTCCGGCGCCGGGGGCACCTGGCCGCCGGGCTGACCGCCGGGCTGGCCACCCGGGCGCATCGGCGGCTGGCCGTCCGGGCCACCGCGTCCGCCGCCCTGGCGCATTTCGTGCTTGCCACCGTGTCCACCCGGACCACCGTGACCGCCGCGCTTGTCATGCTTGTCATGCTTGCCGTCGCGGCCGCCGCGATCGCCCATCTCGGCGCGGCGCTCCATGCGCTGCTGCATCTTCTCCTTCGCCGCGGCCAGCTCTTCCGCGCTCACCTCGCCGTTGCCGTCGGTGTCGATGCGGTCGAACATCTGCTGCGGGCCGCGCTTGTTGCCGGCCTGCAGTTCTTCGAGGCTCAGCTTGCCATCGCCGTCGGTGTCGAAGCGCTGGATCATCATCTGCTGACGGCGCTCTTCGCGCGCCCGCTGCTGGGCGTCGCGGAAGGCGGTCAGTTCGTCGCCCTCGAGCACGCCGTCGCCATTGGCATCGGCCTCGGCAAAGGCCGCGGCGGGACCGGCTGCGGCCAGTTCGTCGGCGGTGATGACGCCGTCACCATCCGCGTCGAGGCCCTGGAACATCTCGAGCATCATCGGAGCGCGACCTTCGCGCGGGCCGCCCTGTTGCCCGGGCTGGCCCTCAAAGGCCATCGCGAGACTTGCGGATCCCATCACCGCAAGGGCGGCACCGGTAAGAAGCTTGCTCATGCGTGTCATTTGCTGCGATCTCCTGTTTATCGCTGGTTACCGGCGCCTCTCCGGTCGCCGATCTGTTTCTTCCACGCGGGCCCGGAGAATTCCCGTCGCAGAATTTTTTCAGCGCCGAGATCGCCCCGCCGTTTCCCCCTGGCGCGGCCCGCCGCCACGGCACGGGTTGCCCCGCAAAGATGCACGCTTCACATTGCTTTGCGACATGGCGACGCAAGGACAGTCTGCGCACTTCTGTTAGCGCAGAACTTTCGTCACGCTTCGGGGAGGAGCGAGGGAGACCAATGCAAGACATGACCAAGACCCGTGAGGATGCGGCAGACGCGCCCTTCGAGAGCACGACAACCGACCCGGCCGCCGCGCCGCTGGATGCCGCGCCCGACACCCGGACCGAGGCCGGCGAAGAGCGCGAAACCTGGCCCGCGATCTGGCGCGGCTTTCGCGGGCGCTGTCCGAATTGCGGCTCGGGGCCGCTGCTGCGCAGCTACCTCAAGGTGCGCGACCATTGCCCGGCCTGCCGCGAAGAGCTGCACCACAACCGCGCCGATGACGGCCCGGCCTATCTCACGATCCTGATCGTCGGCCATATCATGGCGCCGGCGCTGCACATCGTCTTCGTGACATGGCGCCCCGAACCGCTCATTCTCATCACGATATTCTCGATTGGCTGCATCGGCTTGTCCCTCTATCTTCTGCCCAGACTGAAAGGGGCGATCGTGGGCTTCCAGTGGGCCCGCCGGATGCACGGGTTCTAGGCCCGAGGCACGGTCGGCCACACCGGCAGGAGACCAGATGACCGAAGACAAGACGGCGATCCGCGACGCGGCAACGGTGATCGTGATGCGCGACCGCGCCACCGCGCCGCGCATCCTGATGGGCCAGCGCGGCGCCAAGGCGGCCTTCATGCCGAACAAGTTCGTGTTCCCCGGCGGCGCCGTCGATGCCGAGGATGCGCAGGTGCCGCTGAGCCGCCCCCTGCCCGCGCTCTGCGAGACCCGGCTGGGCGAAGACAGCTCCGCCGGCATGGCGCACCCGCTGGCCGTGGCGGCGATTCGCGAGCTCTGGGAAGAGACCGGGCTGATTCTCGGCGCGCCGGGCGACTGGGCCGAGCCGCCCTCGGACTGGCGCAGCTTTGCCGCCACCGGTCACGTGCCCGACGCCTCCGCGCTGCGATTCGTATTTCGCGCTATCACGCCCCCGGGCCGCCCCCGGCGGTTCGACGCGCGGTTCTTCCTCGTCGATGCCGAGGCGCTGGCCACCGATCCCGACGATTTCTCCGCCGCCTCGGACGAGCTCAGCCACCTGCAGTGGATCGCGCTCGACGCGCTGCGCGACTTCGACATGCCGTTCATCACCGAGGTGGTGCTGGCCGAGGTCGCCGCCCGCGCCCACGAGGACGGCCCGCCGGCTTCGGTGCCGTTCTTCCGCAACGATGACGAGGAAAGCCTGTTCCTGCGGCTCAACGGGACCGCATTGCCGGACTGACCGGCCGGGCGCCCGGGCTCAGACGAAACCGCGCCAGTGCAGCACGATCACCACCAGAGCGACCACCACGAGGATCCCCGCCATAATGCTGGCGAGCAGGTTCAGGATGCGCCCCCTGCGCTCTTCGGCGAGGTCGACCGCCTTGAGATGGCGCTCGATCCGCCCCGCCGCGGCGCGGATCGCCGGCGCATCGAGGGTCCGCGCCAGCTTGGGGTGGTCGGCGAAACGCCGCGCTTCGAGGATCACAGAAAGATCCTTGCGGATCTTGTAGGGCAGCCGGCGCCGCGCCTTGGCGGCGCGGGCGTCGAAATCGCCGCGCGTGAGCTTCAGCCGGTTCTCGAAGAGCCGGTCGAGCCGCAGCACCGCGGCCTTGGTTTCCTGTGCGCCATCCATCGACATGGCGCACAGGTCTCCCGATTTGGCGGCGCGGCGCAAGGGGGCGCGGGAAAAGCGCACGGCAAACCGCGCGGATCGGCAACAGGGGCATTCCCTTTGCCCCGCCCCTCTCCTAGAAACGGGCCATGCTGAACACCATCCTGCACGGCACGCCCGGTGCCCAACCGCCGCTTCTCATCGTTCACGGGCTCTACGGCTCGGGGCGCAACTGGGGCGTCATCGCCAAGCGGCTCTCGGACGAGCGGCAGGTGATCGCGGTCGACCAGCGCAACCACGGCGACTCGCCCTGGACCGACAGCCATGGCTACGAGGACATGGCCGGCGATCTCGCCGAGGTCATCGAGGCCCATGGCGGCAAGGCCGACGTGCTCGGCCATTCGATGGGCGGCAAGGCGGCGATGGTGCTGGCCCTGACCCGGCCCGAGCTGGTCAACCGCCTGATCCTCGCCGACATTGCGCCGGTGGCCTATGGCCACAGCCAGATGCAGTATATCGAGGCGATGCGGGCGGTGGATCTCGACGCGGTCGAGAAGCGCTCGGATGCCAACGACCAGCTTGCCCGGCACGTTCCCGAGCCGACGCTGCGCTCGTTCTTCACCCAGTCGCTCGACATCAAGGAGAAGCGCTGGAAACTGAACCTCGACCGGCTGGCCGAGGACATGCCCAAGATCCTGAGCTTCCCCGAGATCGAGGGCCAGTTCGACGGGCCCACCCTGTTCCTCTCGGGCGCCGAGAGCGATTAC
>NZ_JBYNAH010000008.1:0-3286 GCF_059781815.1 Salipiger sp.
CGTCGATGATGACCTGCTGCGGCGTGGTGCCCTCGCGGGCGTTCACGTCGGCATTCGAGAAATATCCCAGCGCGCGGATGCGCTCGGCGGCCTGCCGAATGGCGCGCGGGTTGAACGGATCGCCCTCGGCGGTGTCGAACTGGCGGCGCACCACGCGGTCGAGCGTGGTGGTGTTGCCCTCGATGTCAATCCGCTCGACGAAGATGCGCTCGCCGCGGGTCAGCTCGAAAGTCACGTCGAGGGTCTGGGTGCGGTCGTTGCGGGTGATGCGCGGATCGACGCGCACGAAGGTCAGCCCCTCCTGCACGCCAAGGCGCTCGAGACGGGCGATCTCGTTCTCGACCACGGAAGGCGAGTAGGTCTTGCCCGACTTCATCTTGATGGCGTCGCGGAACAGCTCGGTATCGACCTCGGGCAGATCGGATTGCACGCTGATCTCGCCGATGTTGAACTGCTGCCCCTCTTCGACGTTGAAGGTCACGAAATAGGCGTCGCGCTCGGAGGCGAGCTCGGCATTCACGCCGGTGATGCGGAAGTCGACATAGCCGCGCGAGGCATAGAAATCCTGCAGCAGCTGCCGGTCGAACTGGATCCTGTCGGCGATGAAGGTGTCCTTGGAGATGATCGCGCGCAGCAGGCCGGCCTGCTTGGTTTCAAGCACGCGGCGCAGACGGCGGTCGCTGAACGCGGTGTTGCCGACAAAGGCGATGCGCTCGACCTCGGTCACGCCGCCCTCGAAGATCTCGTAGACCAGATCGACGCGGTTGTCCGAGCGCTTGATCAGCTTCGGCGTCACCCGCGCGGCGATCCGGCCCTGCTGGGTGTAGGCCTCGGCGATGGCGTTGGCGTCCTGCTCGGCGGCGCTGGGGCTGTAGACCCGGCGCGGCTGCGCGGTGACGATGGTCGCGAGGTCTTCGTCCTTGATCCGGCGGTTGCCCTCGAAGGCGATGCGATTGATCGTCGGATACTCGGTGACGCGGATCACCAGCGTATTGCCCTGCGGCACGATCTCGACGCTTTCGAAGAGGCCGGAGGCGACAATCCGCTGGTAGGCCGCGTTCAACTCGCCGCCCGAAACCGGGGCGCCGCGCGCAATGCCTGCATAGCTGAGGATGGTGCCTGCCTCGATCCGCTGGTTGCCTTCGATCGAGACGTTGCTGAACGAGAAAGTCTGCGCTTGGGTCGGCGCGGGAAGCACCGTGAAAGCCATTGAAATTGCGACGGAAAGCGCCGCTAGCGAGCTACCAATTTTAAGATTGCGCGCGCCACGCAGGAGGCTGGCCCCCGAAAGCCCTTGGGTCATCCTTCAATCCACTCCGCCTTTATTTTTTAACGTGAGTATCGGGATTGAAGAACCTTGTCAAAAGCCGAAACGGCCCGTTTTCAGAGCGATCCCAGAAAGGCGCCCAAATACAACGCGCCCGCGATGACGAGCACGCTGAGAAGGCGATCGAGGTTGATCATGACGAGAAGGCCAAGGCCGCGATATCCGGTTTGAAGCGTGTGCATGATGGTCCAGCCGGTTTCCAGAAAGTGGTTTCCGAACTGTTCCTACCCGCCCATTGCGGCTGATTTGCGGCAAAGCCCGCACGAAAACGCGGCAATGGTTTCCGTGCGGGAACCTGTCCGTCACGGACAGAAGAGATCGTTCGTCAGCGCAAAGGTCATCAGCGACAGAATCAGGATCAGGCCGATGGACATCAGCACGTTCAGCGCCTTGTCCGAGGGCGGCTTGCCGGTCACTGCTTCCCAGGCGTGAAACACCAGGTGACCGCCGTCAAGCACCGGCACCGGGAACAGGTTCAGAAGGCCCACCGCGGTGGACAGCACGGCGATGAAGGTGATGAAGCTCTGTCCGCCCTGGCTCGCCATCGCACCGCTGGTCTGGGCGATGCCGATCGGGCCCGAGAGGTTGCACGACGAGATGTTGCCGATCACCATGTTCCACAGCCCCGAGAGCGAGCCCGAGATGATCGCGCCGGTGCGCTGCACCCCGCCAAGGAAGGCATCGACCGGGCCGATCATGCTGGTCGCCGGCTCGAAGGCCAGCCCGCCGACGATTCCGATGCGATAGACGGTCTGGTAGCCGCCCTCGGGCAGCGGTTCATCCGTGCGCTTCGGGGTCATCGCAAGCTCGAGCGTCTCGCCGTCGCGCCACACCGTCAGGTTGAGCGGCGCGCCCTCGGAGCCTTCGACCTTCTCCTTGAGCTGTTCGAAGGCGAAGGCGGGCTCGCCGTCGATATTGAGGATGATGTCGCCCGGCTCGAGCCCCGCTTCGTTGGCGGCAGAGCGCGGCACGATCTGGGTTGCGAGCGGCGGATAGACATAGGGCCCGTCGACCTCGAGCTGCTGGCCGTCGCGCGAGACGGTGTAGGGCAGCACCGGCTCGTGCGGGAGATTTTGCATGAAGCTCTCGAAGCCCTCGGCATCGTCGAAGGCCGGCATCGGCGCGCCGTTGATGGCAAGGATCTCGTCGCCCTCGCGCAGTTCCTGCGCCACCGGCAGCGCGCGCAGGTCGCCCACGGTGAAGGGCTCGGTCACCCTGCCCTGCACCATGAACAGCCCGGTGAAGATCAGGATGGTCAGCGCGAAGTTGAACACCGGACCGGCGGCCACGGTGGCGGCGCGCGCCCAGAGTGGCGCGCCGTTCATGGTGCGCCGGCGCTCTGCCTCACTCATATGAGCGAGGCTGTCGAGATCGACGCCGCCGCTGGCATTGGCATCGCCCTTGAACTTGACGTAGCCGCCAAAGGGCAGTGCCGCGATCTGCCACTTGGTGCCGCGCTTGTCGTAGCGCGAGTAGATCACCGGACCGAAGCCGAGCGAGAACACATCCGCATCGATCCCGGACCAGCGTCCGACGATGTAATGGCCGTATTCATGGATGGCCACGATCACCGAAAGCGCCACGACGAAGGCGACGAGCGTATAGAGCACGCCTCCGAATTGCGGGATCAGCTGCGCTAGGTCCAAAAGCTCTACCTCTCACTTGTTTTCATTATCTCGTCCGCAGTCCTACGGGCGAGATGGTCAGCCGCAAGCACGTTATCAAGATTGATCCCGGCGGCAATAAGGCCACTTTGGGCCGACACACGATGAAGTGTTTCCTCGACCACCTCGGCCATCTGCTGGAAGCCGATGCGCCTTTCGATGAAGGCATCGAGCGCGCGCTCCTTGGCGGCGTTGAACACGGCCCCCGAAAGCCCGCCCGCCTGCATCACCTCGCGCGCCAGCCGCAGCGCCGGCCAGCGGGTCTCGCAGGCCTCGCGGAAGGTGAACTGCCCCA
>NZ_JBYNAH010000008.1:3296-22443 GCF_059781815.1 Salipiger sp.
TGCAGCGCAAAGCCGATGGCGTGACGCATATCGGCCGGGCCGACATGGGCCATCAGCGCACCGTCGTTGAAGCCCACCAGCGCGTGGATCATCGATTCCGGGTGCACCAGAACCTCGATGATGTCCGGGTCGATGTCGAAAAACTCTTTAGTCTCTATGACTTCCAGAGCCTTGTTGAACATCGAGGCGCTGTCGATGGTGATGCGCTGGCCCATGTCCCAGTTGGGATGGGTCGCGGCCTGCTCTGGCGTCGCCGTGGCGAGCTTCTCGAGCGGCCAGTCGCGAAAGGCGCCGCCGCTGGCGGTGATGATGACGCGCTCAACGGCGCTGAGATCCTCGCCGATCAGCGCCTGAAAGACCGCCGAATGCTCGCTGTCGACGGGCAGGACCGCGCCGCCATGGGTGCGCGCCGTCTGCATCACCAGCGGCCCGGCGCAGACCATGCTTTCCTTGTTCGCAAGCGCCAGCGTGGCGCCGTGCTCGAGTGCCGCCAGCCCCGGCGGCAGCCCCGCCGCGCCGACGATGGCCGACATCACCCAGTCCGCCGGGCGCCGTGCCGCCTCGATCAGCGCCGTCTCGCCCGCCGCCGCCTCGACATCGCTGCCCGCAAGCCGCTCGCGCAGCTCTGGCAGCAAGGCCTCGTCTGCGGTGACGGCGATCTCGGCCTTGAGCGCGATGGCATCCTCGGCCAGCTGCGCGATGTTGCGCCCGCCGCTCAGCGCGACCACGTGGTAGGCCTGCGCGTCGCGCTTGATCAGGTCGATGGTGTTCTGCCCGATGGAGCCGGTGGCTCCGAAA
The DNA here is from genome assembly GCF_059781815.1 of Salipiger sp. Lineage (NCBI taxonomy): Bacteria > Pseudomonadati > Pseudomonadota > Alphaproteobacteria > Rhodobacterales > Roseobacteraceae > Salipiger > Salipiger sp. Next base: position 4,095 of record NZ_JBYNAH010000008.1, read on the forward strand.
ATCGAGATTCGTCTCATTCAAGCCCCGGGGGAAAGTCCACGATCTGGCCCGCGATCAGCAGGAACAGCGCCGCGCCCAGCATGCCGTCGAACCGGTCGAGGAGCCCGCCATGGCCCGGCAGCAGGTTGGAGCTGTCCTTGACCCCGGCCCGGCGCTTGATCGTGCTCTCGGCCATGTCGCCGATCTGGCTGGCCATCGAGATCGCGATCGAGATCCCCATCAGCCCGATCCCGGCCTGCGTGGTGCCGGCAAAGATCAGACCGACCACCGCCGCCCCGAGCCAGCCGGCGATGGCGCCGGACCAGGTCTTCTTGGGGCTGACACGCGGCCAGAGCTTGGGCCCGCCGAAGGTCCTCCCGGCGAAATAGCCGCCCACATCGGTGATCACCACGACGCAAACCAGCCACAGCATCCAGACCAGGCCGAAATCCGAGCGCAGTTTCATGAAGCCGTAACCGGCAAGCAAGATCATCGCGGTGAAGACGGCAAAGGTCACGCCGCCCCGCTCCATCCGACCGAAGCCCGCCATCGACGGAAGCAGCAGCAGAGGCAGCGCAAAGGCCGGCGGCAGGTAGGGCGTGGCCAGTGCGCAGACGCCTGCCAGCACCCCAAGGATGTTGGCCGACTTGTCGCGCGCGGTATCCACCATGCGTACGAGTTCCCAGACCATGATGCCGCAGGCCAGCGAGATGAAGGCGCGCCAGGCAAGCCCGCCGATCCACACCGCGGCCAGCGCCAGCGCAATCAGCACCGCCGCCGAGATCACCCGCGGCTTGAGGTCGGTCCAGCGCGAGCCGCTCATGCCTTCACCCCGCCATAGCGGCGCTCCCGCGACCCGTAGGCACTCACCAGGGTGCCGAACTCGGCAGCGCTGAAATCGGGCCAGAGCGTGTCGACGAACTCGTATTCCGCATAGGCCGATTGCCAGAGCAGGAAGTTCGAGATCCGCGCCTCGCCGCTGGTGCGGATCACCAGATCGGGATCGGGCAGCACGCAGGTGTCGAGATATTTCGGCAGCGTCTCCTCGTCGACGCTTGCCGGGTCGAGACGACCCGCCGCTACGTCCTCGGCCAGGCGCTTGGTGGCGCGGGCCACCTCGTCACGGCCGCCATAATTGATCGCGATGGTGAGGTTGACCCCGGTGCAGCCGGCGGTGAGCTGCTCGAGCTCGTCCATCAGCGTCACCAGCTTCTTGTCGAGCCGCACCCGGTCGCCGATGAAGCGCACGCGGACGTTCTCGCCCAGGAGCGAGCGCGCCTCCTTGGTGATGTAGCGCCGGAAAAGGCTCATCAGCCCTGCAACCTCGGTCTGGGTGCGTTTCCAGTTCTCGGTCGAGAAGGCGAAGATCGTCACGTAGCGCACGCCCAGATCCGGGCAGGCCTCGACGATCTCGCGCACCCGCTTGGCCCCGGCATGGTGGCCGAACAGCCGCGGCCGGCCGCGGCGCTGAGCCCAGCGACCGTTGCCGTCCATGATGATCGCCACATGACGCGGACCGGCGCCATCGCGGATCGGTTTGGGCATGAAAGGCCCCTCCCTTTGCCTCTGGCGCCGCTGGTCCGGCTCAGACCTGCATGATCTCTTCCTGCTTGGTCTCGAGCGCCTGATCGACCTTCTTGATATAGGTGTCGGTCAGCTCCTGAACCTCGGCTTCCCAGAATTTCTGGTCGTCCTCGGCCATGCCGTCGGCCTTGGCCTTCTTCACCTGGTCCATGCCGTCGCGGCGCACGTTGCGGATCGCGACGCGGGCGTGCTCGGCATATTGGCCGGCGACCTTTGTGAGATCGCGGCGGCGTTCCTCGTTGAGCTCGGGGATCGGCAGCATGATGATGGTGCCGTTCATCTGGGGGTTGATCCCCAGGCCCGACTCGCGGATCGCCTTCTCGACCTTGTTCACCAGGCCCTTGTCCCACACGTTGATGGTGACCATGCGCGGTTCCGGTACGTTCACGGTGCCGACCTGGTTGATCGGCGTCATCTGGCCATAGGCCTCGACCTGTACCGGCTCGAGCATCGAGGCCGAGGCACGGCCGGTACGAAGCGAGGCGAATTCGGTGCGCAGGTTCGACATGGCGCCGTCCATGCGGCGCTTGAGATCGTCGGTGTCGAGTTCGAAATCTTCTGACATGTTGGTCTGCCCGCTCAGGTGTTTTTCGTTCCGACCGCTTTCTAAGGCAGGAAACCCCGGATGTATAGCGGTTTGCGGCGGCGCCCCGACGTGCCAGCCCGGTCCCTTGACTTGGCTGCGGCCCGGTGAAAACGTCGCCCGACAGGACAGCGCCCATCAAAAGGAGAGCCGCTTGCCTCGCTCGCATTCCACCTTCGTCGTGATCGGCCTAGGGGCCTTCGGCAGCACCGTCGCGCAGGAACTGGCGCGCTTCGGCAACCATGTCATGGGCGTCGATTCCGACGAAAAACTCGTCGCGCGGATGGCCGATACGCTCACCGCCACGGCGATTCTCGACACCACCGACGAGACCGCCATGCGCGAGGCGGGAATCGATCAGTACGACGTGGCGCTCTGCGCCATCGGCTCCGACATCCAGTCGAGCATCCTGACCACGATGAACCTGCGGTTGCTAGGGCTCGACCGGATCTGGGTCAAGGCGTCGAACCGCACCCACCACCGGATCCTGTCGAAGCTGGGCGCCGACCGGGTGATCCTGCCCGAGCAGGAGATGGGCCGCCACACGGCGCAGATGCTGAACAATCCGGCGATGAAGGACTATGTCAGCCTCGGCAATGGCTACAGCGTCGTCAACATCCTGCTGCCCGAACGGCTCGACGGCGCGCCGATCTCGGAGCTGCACCTTGCCGAGCGCCCCGACCTGAGGCTTCTCGGGCTGATGCGCGGGACCGAGTTCCGCGACTGCAGCAACCCGGCCGCGACGCTGCAGAAGGACGACCGCCTGCTGGTGCTGGGCAAGCGCGGAGACCTGCGGGCCTTCGGCGAAGAGCTCTGATCCGCATGGCGTTCGGCCTCAGCGTCTCGCGCCAGCGCCTCGCGCGCCGGCTGCTGCACGTCTCGCCGCCGCTGAGCCTCGCGGCGCTCTACCTCGTCTTCACCGTGCTAGGGGCGCTGAGCTTCAAGCTGCCCGGCGCCACGCTGCAGCCGATGACATGGTCCGAGGCCTTCTTCACCGCCACCTCGGCGGTGACGGTGACCGGGCTTTCCGTCGTCGATCCGGTGGGTGAGTTCACCATGTTCGGCGAGGCGGTGCTGATGGTGCTGATCCAGCTCGGTGGGCTCGGTCTGATGACCTTCGCGGTGCTGGTGTTGGCGGCGCTCAGGGTGCCGGTGGGGCTCACCGGTCAGATCTACCTGCGCGAGGAGCTGAACCAGAGCTCGATCCACCGGCTGATGCGTTTGGTCAAACGCATCTTCCAGGTGGTGCTGATTTGCGAACTCGTGGGCGCGGCGCTGCTGGCGCTGAGCTTCGTGCCGATGCTGGGGCTCGGGCGCGGGCTCTGGGTGGCGCTGTTCCACTCGGTCTCGGCCTTCAACAACGCCGGTTTCTCGACCTTCTCGACCGGGCTCGTGCCCTTCGCTGCCGACCCGATGGTGAATGTCGTGATCCCGCTGCTCTTCATCGTCGGCGGCATCGGCTACGTGGTGATCGACGACATCGCCCGGCTGCGCCGCTGGGCCCGGTTCTCGCTGCACACCAAGATCATGCTGACCGGAAGTGCGGTGCTGATCCTCTGGGGCTGGGGCGCCTTCGCGGCGCTCGAATGGCACAACCCCGAGACGCTGGCGCAGTTCGACAGCGCCCCGGTGCGGCTGATGGTGGCGTGGTTCCAGGGGGTGACGCCGCGCACCGCCGGGTTCAACACCGTCGACGTGGCGGGCATGCATGACAGCACCGCGCTGATGGTGATCTCGCTGATGCTGATCGGCGGGGGGCCGACCTCCACCGCGGGCGGCATCAAGGTGACCACTTTCGTGGTCATGTGCCTCGCCACGGTCGCCTTCTTCCAGCGCCGCACCCAGCTCAACGCCTTCGGTCGCTCCATCGGACTGCCGGAGGTTCTGAAGGTCATGGCGCTCACCGCGATCAGCGTGGTGCTGGTGTTCATCGGGGTGTTCATCCTGAGCGCCACCCAGGAGGGCCATTTCCTCGACGTCTGCTTCGAGGTCGCCTCGGCCTTCGGCACCGTCGGCCTGTCGCGCGGCTTCACCGGGGAGCTCACCGAGCCGGGCCGCGTGGTGATCATGGTGATCATGTTCATCGGTCGCGTGGGTCCGCTCACGCTGGGCTACTTCCTCGCCACCCGCTCTGTCCCGCGGGTGCGCTTCCCGGAGGGCCGCATCCACCTCGGCTGAGTGATCGCACCGCGCCATGACCAGAGCGCCGCGCTTGCTGACGTGCCGGTGGAGGGGGCCAGCCCCCTCTTGGCGCTTTGCGCCAATTCACCCCCGAGGTATTTCTGAACCAAAGAAGACATGAGCGCTGTGCACCTGGCTTCTCTTCGTCAAAAATACTCCCGCCGGAGGCGTCCGACCGTGCCGCAAGGGTTGCCGCCCGTAAAAAGGCGCGTCAGCCGCTGACCCGCGTGTAGGTGCCCTGCCCGGCCAAGATGCCGCGGAAGCCGCCGGGCTCGTCCAGCGAGAATACGATGATCGGCAGGTTGTTGTCGCGGGCCAGCGCGATGGCAGAGGCGTCCATCACCTTGAGGTTCTTCACCAGCACGTCGTCATAGCTCACCGTGTCGTAGCGCACCGCGTCGTCATGCTTGACCGGGTCCTTGTCGTAGACCCCGTCGACCTTGGTGCCCTTGAAGATCGCCTCGCAGGCCATCTCGTTGGCGCGCAGCGTGGCGGCGGTGTCGGTGGTGAAGTAGGGGTTGCCGGTGCCGGCGGCGAAGATGCAGACGCGCTTTTTCTCGAGGTGGCGCACGGCGCGGCGGCGGATATAGGGCTCGGCCACCTCGTCCATGCGGATGGCCGAGATCACCCGGGTGAACACGCCAAGCTCCTCGAGCGCCGACTGCATCGCCAGCGCGTTCATCACCGTGGCGAGCATGCCCATGTAATCGGCGGTGGTGCGCTCCATGCCCTGGGCCGAGCCGGCGAGGCCGCGGAAGATGTTGCCGCCGCCGATCACCATGCAGATCTCGACACCCATGTCGTGCACGCTCTTCACCTCGCGCGCGATGCGTTCGACGGTGGGCGGGTTCAGGCCGTAGCCCTGCTCTCCCATCAGCGCCTCTCCGGAGATTTTCAGCAGGACGCGTTTGAAGGTGGTCTGCGGTGCCTCGGCCATGTTGAACTCCGTCGCTGAGAGGGGATAGGATCGGCGCCATATGTGGCGGAAAACCGGCGCCGCTGCAATGGCGCAGGATGTGGGGATCGAGTGGTGAGCGAGGCCGGCCTGGCAGACAGACTTGCGCGTCTCGCGCCGGACCCGGAGCGCCCGGTCCTGATCGCCGGACCGACCGCCAGCGGCAAGTCTGCGCTGGCGTTGGAGATCGCCGGACGCCAAGGCGGGGTGATCGTCAACGCCGATGCGATCCAGGTGTTTTCCGACTGGCGCGTGCTCACCGCGCGCCCCTCCGCCGCGGAGGAGGCGCAGGCGCCGCATCGGCTCTATGGTCACGTTGCGGGCAGCCAAGCCTATTCCGTGGGCGAATGGCTGAGGGATCTGGCCCCGATTCTCGCAGGCTCCGACCGGCCGATCATCGTCGGCGGCACCGGGCTCTACTTCACCGCGCTGACCGAAGGGCTGGCCGAGATCCCGGCAACGCCGCCCGAGATTCGCGAGGATGCCATGGCGCGGCTGGCGGCGGGCGAGCGCGAGGCCATGGTGGCCGAGCTCGATCCCGGGACCCGGGCCCGCATCGACCTGATGAACCCGATGCGGGTGCAGCGCGCCTGGGAGGTGCTGCGCGCCACCGGTCGAGGACTTGCCGACTGGCAGGACGAGACCCCTGCCCCGACTCTGCCGCTCGCGCGCGCCCAGCCCATCCTTTTCGACGCGCCCAAGGCCTGGCTGACGCCGCGCATCGAGGCCCGCTTCGACAAGATGATCCGCGAGGGCGCGCTCGACGAGGCGCGCGCCAACCTCGCCACATGGTCGCCCGACCTGCCCTCGGCCAAGGCGATCGGCGCGGCCGAGCTGATGGCGCATCTGAAGGGCGAGCTGAGCCTCGAGGAAGCGTCCCACCGCGCCACCATCCTTACAAGACAGTTCGCCAAGCGCCAGCGCAGCTGGTTCCGCGCCCGGATGCGCGACTGGCCGGTGATCGCGCCCGCCGAGGCCGGCGCATGAGCGCCGCTGCCGCAGGGACCGCGCCCGTGAGGGTGGCGTCGCTGGGGCAGCTTCCCGGCTGGCAGTACCGCCTGCTGCACGACCGTCCCGAACACACGCTGATCTGGCTCACCCGTGGACAGGGCCGCGCCATCGTCGATGGCATGCGCCGCGGGCTCGGGCCGCACAACGCGCTCTTCATCCCGGCGGGCACGCTCTTTGCGCTCGAGCCGGGGCTGCAGAGCCTCGGGCTGGTGCTGCATTGCCCGGCCGGCGACGCGCTCTGGCCCGAGGCGCCGCGACATCTGCGCATCCGCGAGGGCGTGGCGCAGGCCGAACTGACCGGGCTGCTCGACGCGATGATGCGCGAGCAGTCCCAGCAACGTGGCCTTCTGGCCGAGGCGCTGAGTGCCCATGCCAGCCTCGTGGCGGTCTGGCTGCGCCGTCAGGACGAGGCCGCGCCGCTGGACGAGGCCAAGCCCAACGCCGCGCAACGGCTGATGCGGCTTTACGCAGGCGCGCTCAGTGCCGGGTATCGCAGCGACCGCGGCGTCTCCGACTATGCCGCCGCCCTCGGGGTGACGCCCACGCACCTGACCCGCACGGCCCGCGCCGCCTGCGACCGCACCGCGGCGGCGATGCTGGCCGAGCGCAAACTGCACGAGGCGCAGCGGCTACTGACCCAGCCCGATCCTCCGGTGAACCGCATTGCCGAGAGCCTCGGCTTCCACAGCGCGCCCTATTTCACCCGCTTCATCCGCAGCCATACCGGCCACTCGCCCACCGAGATCCGCCGCGGCCTGCGGACGACCGGGCCCCGTGCCGGTCTGCGTCATTGATCGCATGACACCGATAAATCCTTGCCCTTCCCGGCGGATATGGGTTTTGATCCGCAGCGGAAGAAGCTGCCGCTCCGGCAGAGAGGAACGGCGATGACGCAGACGGGCGAGCCAGAACAGACGCATCCCGCAGCCCGGCTTTATGCCGAGGAACTGGCGCGGGGGCTGATCGGCCGGCGCGAGTTCCTGACCCGCGTCACCGGGCTGGGCGTCAGCGTCGGCGCGGCCTATGCGCTGGGTGGCCTTGGCACGCCGGCCGCCGCCGAGGAGGCGCCGCAAGGGGCCGAGGAGGCGCCGCCTACGCTGCGCATTCAGATGGAGGTGCGCCCGCTCAAGGATCCCCGCACCGCCGACTGGGCCGAGATCGCCAACATCACCCGCGGCTGGTTGGAATACCTGGTTGAGTACAATCGCGACGGCTCGGTGCGCGGCATGCTGCTCGAGCGCTGGGAGGTCAACGACGACGCCACCGAATACGTGCTCCACATCCGTCCGGGCGTGCGCTGGACCACCGGCGCGCCGTTCACCGCCGACGACGTGGTGCGCCTGTTCCACTACTGGTGCGACCGCGAGGTCGAGGGCAACTCGATGGCGGGCCGGCTCACCACGCTGGTCGACCCCGAGACCGGCAAGCTGCACGAGGGCGCGGTGACCGCGCTCGACGACCTCACCGTGCGCCTCGCCCTGCCGATGCCCGACGTGGCGCTGATCGTCGGTCTCGCCGATTACCCCGCCGCCGTGGTGCACGCGGCCCACTCGCCCGAGGAGATGCTCGCCAATCCCATCGGCACCGGCCCCTACCTGCCCGAGAGCCTTGTGCCCGGCGAGAAGGCGGTGCTGCTGCGCAACCGCGATCACGACTGGTGGGGCGACACTGCCGAGGGCTTCGGCGGCGCCACCATCGAGCGCATCGAGTTTCTCGACTACGGCACCGATCCCGCCGCGTGGCTTGCTGCCGCCGCCGCTGGCGAGGTCGATATGCTCTACGAAAACATCGGCGATTTCATCGCCTTGGGCGACGATCTTGGCTGGGAGCGCTCGGAGGTGGTGACCGGCTCCACCGTGGTGCTGCGCGCCAACCAGGCGGCGCTGGTCGAGGGCAAGGCCCCCTATGCGGACCGCCGGGTCCGCAAGGCGTTGCAACTCGCCATCGACAACGAGATCTGCCTCGAACTCGGCCATTCCGGGCTTGGCGTCGTGGCGCAGAACCACCACGTCGCCCCGGTGCATCCCGACTATGCCGATGTCGGTGGCACCTCCTACCAGCCCGAGGCCGCGGTTGCGCTGCTGGAAGAGGCCGGGATGCTCGGGTTCGAGCACGAACTCGTCACCCTCGACGATGGCCTGACCATGCGCACCGGCAACGCCGCCGCGGCGCTGCTCAAGGATGCCGGGATCAAGGTCACCCGCACCGTGCTGCCCGGCTCGCGCTTCTGGAGCGAGTGGAAGAGCTATCCGCTCTCGATCACCGAGTGGAACCACCGCCCCCTCGGCATCCAGGTGCTCGCGCTGGCCTATCGCTCGGGCGAATCGTGGAACGAGACCGGCTATGCCAATCCCGAGTTCGACGCGCTGGTGGCCGAGGCCCTGGCCATCGCCGACAACGCGGCCCGGCGCGATGTCATGGCGAAGATCGAGCGGCTGCTGCAGGAGGATGCGGTGATCGTGCAGCCCTACTGGCGCTCGCTCTATCGCCACTATCGCCCCGGCGTCACCGGCGCCGAGATGCACCCCTCCTTCGAGATCCATCTCTACAAGCTCGGCCTCTCCGGGGAGTGAGCCGCGTGCGCCGCGCAGGCTGCGTCAGTCCTCCAGAAGGTGCTCGTAGCGCTGATCGGTCAGCGTCTCGAGGAAGGCGACGAGCGCGTCGATGCGCTGATCCTTCAGCGCCGGCCCGTCGGTCAACTCTTCGAGTGCCAGGTTCTCCGCCACTTCCGGAGGCCCGAAGAGCGCGCCGGTCTCGGGATTGATCTTCCGGGTCTCGGAGCGGGTGTTGTAGGTGTTGTAGAACAGGATCACCGTGCGCAGGTCTTCGAACACGCCGTTGTGCATGTAGGGCGCGGTCACCGCCACGTTGCGCAGCGTCGGCGTGCGATAGCGGCCATGGCTCTCCGCGGCGGCTTCGACGACGGGATTGGCATGCAGGCCGAGATCGGCCGTGATGACGCCGTTCGAGGCGCGCAGCGCAGTATTCTCGGGCACGCCGATATTGTGAAAGCGATAGTCCGAAAAGGTCTCCTCCGGGTCCAGGGCGCTGCGCTTGAGCTGGTGGCACTGGTTGCAGTTGGTGAATTGCTGCGAGAAGAACAGCAGACGCCCGAGTTCTTCCTGCTTGGTCAGCTCGACCTCGCCGCGCAGGAAGCGGTCGTATTTCGAATCGAAGGGCGCGAATTCGGGCCCGCGCTCGAAGGCGGCGATGGCGCGAGTCATGGCGCCATAACCCGCCTCGGGATCGTCCAGCACCCCGGCCCGGAAGAGCTTCGGGAACGCTTCCATGTAGACCGGATCTTCGCGCAGCCGCGCCACCACGGCGGCCTTGTCGGCCATGCCCATCTCGACGGGGTTCAACGGCGGGCCGCCGGCCTGCTCCTCGAGCGTGCCGGCGCGTCCGTCATGAAACAGCCCGCCCCACCATTCGCCGGCCTCGTTCTTGCCGAAAGGTGGAACATAGGCGGCATAGGTCGCGGTGGGCGCGTTGCGGTCGCCCAGAGAGCTGCCGTCATCGCCAGGTGAGGCCGCCCCGCGGGGATCGGCAAAGGCATAGGCCGGATCGTGGCAGGTGGCGCAGCTCTGCGTGCGGTTCGCCGACAGGTTGGTGTCGAAGAACAGCGCCTCGCCAAGCGCCTCGAGGCTGTCCGGCGCCTCCGCCGGTGTCGAGCGCAGCGCGCTGGCGCCCAGCCCGATGGCAAGGGCTGTGGCGAGGGCGAGGCTAAAAAGCGGGGCTCGGGTCATCGGTGTCTCCAGATCCTTCGGAGCATGCCGGATGAGCTACAGCCTGCGCTGATCGAGGTCAATTCCCGAGTCTTTGACTAGGACAAGATGTCCCGTCCCGGCTCAGCTGCCCCAGATCGTCTTCACATAGTTTCGGGTCTCGCGATAGGGCGGCACGCCTCCGTGCTTCTGGACCGCGCCGGGGCCGGCATTGTAGGCCGCGAGCGCCAGCCGCCATGAGCCGAAGGTGACGTATTGCTGCTTGAGATAGCGCGCCCCGCCCTCAAGGTTCTGCGCCGGGTCGTGCGGATCGACCCCGAGCCGCTTGGCGGTGAACGGCATGAGCTGGGCGAGACCGATAGCCCCCTTGTGCGACAGCGCTCTCGGGTTGAAGTTCGATTCCTGTTTCACCAGCCGCAGGAAAAGATCCTCGGGCACCCCGTGCCGTCGCGCCGCGGTGCGGGCCATGTCGGCGTACTGGCCGTTGTAGCGCCCGCGATAGACCGGCGTACTGGCCTCGTCCCCACCCATCGGGCCCCATTTCGTGGGGGTGATCACCGACGGCGGCTTCAGCCGTACCGAGCTGCGGTATTGCTCGGCGGCGCGGCTGTCGAGCACCGAGGTCTGCTTGCGGAACAGCATCACCCGGTTCTTGGTGGAAATGGTTTCGGCCTGTACGGTCGTGGCCGTGATCGCGGCGCACAAAAGCGCCGGCAGCAGCTTAAAAGGCAGTACTCGCATGAACCAGCCTGTCCTGTCCCAATGTCCACGGGGCGACGTTGCGCCCCTCAAATCCAGCCGGAACTATACGGATCACGCAGGATTTCGCTACCCCCGGCTGGCCGGGCGCGCAGGTTCCCGCCAATGTTCTGTTAACCACGACCAAACGTTTCGTTAACCAGAGGCGGTGTATCGGGCAGACAAGGCTATTGCCGCCGCGGGCGCGGGGTTTTCCACGACGATCCGGTGGCGCGGCGGGACGTGGCTGTGTAAGGCTCGTCCAAACCCCTCCGGGGGAGAAGAATCGGAACAACGCGTGAGGATGACATGGCCGGCTCAGTGAACAAGGTGATCCTGGTGGGCAATCTCGGGGCCGATCCCGAAACCCGCAACTTCCAGAACGGCGGCAAGGTCTGCAACCTGCGGATTGCCACCTCGGAGAACTGGAAGGACCGCAACACCGGCGAGCGCCGCGAGCGCACCGAGTGGCATTCGGTGGCGATCTTCTCGGAGCCGCTGGCGCGGATCGCCGAGCAGTATCTCCGCAAGGGCTCCAAGGTCTATATCGAGGGCCAGCTCGAGACCCGCAAGTGGCAGGACCAATCCGGCCAGGATCGCTACTCGACCGAGGTCGTGCTGCGCCCCTATCGCGGCGAGCTGACCCTGCTCGACAGCCGCCAGGGCGGCGGCGGCGGCGGTGATTACGGCGGCTCCGGCGGCGGCTACGGTGGTGGCAGCGGCGGCGGTGGCGGCTATGGCGGCGGCCGCGACGATTACGGCAGCGGCTCGGGTGGTGGCGGTGGTGGCGGTCGCGCCCCCTCGCGCGATCTCGACGACGAGATCCCGTTCTGAGGCCACGCCACTGACGGATTTGAAACGGCCCGGTGCTCTGAGGAGCGCCGGGCTTTTTTCATGCGACGTAAAATCCAGCCGACGCGTCAAGATGTGCGACACGCGCCGGGCGGGCGCCTGCCCGTGGGGTGGCGCTTCCCGCCTCCGGGGTCGCCGATTTATCCCGGCCAAGTCCGGACGACCTCGATCCAGAGCGCAAAGATGACAAAGCGCCAGCCCGCCGGGACGGGCAGGCGCTCGCCCGGCGCCTTCGGCTTGTTCCGGGCGGATCAGCGCGGGGATCGGACCTTGAAAATCATTGAGGTCAGGAGCGCCACCCCACGGGCAGGCGCTTGCCGCCTCCGGGCTCAGCGCCTTTGCCGGAACGCGCCCTCAGAGCGGCCCGTCCTCCAGCACCCCGTCGGCCGACATCTGGGCGTAGAGCAGCCCTTCGCGCAGGCCGCGATCTGCGACCGAGAGACGGTCGGTCGGCCAGAGCCGCAGCAGCGCCTGCAGGATCGCCGCGCCGGACATGATTAGCGCCTGCCGGTCCTGCCCGATGCGCGGATCGCGCCGGCGCCCCGCCGGGCCCATCTCGAGATAGCGCCCGATCACCGCCTCGATCTGGTCCGAGGTCATGCGCAGTCCGTCGACCTTGGTGCGGTCGTACCGCCGTAGCCCGAGATGCGAGGCCGCCACCGTGGTCACCGTCCCGGAGGTGCCGACGATCTGGAATCCCTCGCGCGACTGGGCGTCCTTGTAGGGCGCGAATTCCGAGAGGTTCTCCTCGAAATACCAGCTCATCAGCGCGTAGCGTGCGGCGTCGTCCTCGACATCGTTGAACTGGTCGCGCAGCGTCGCCACGCCCAGCGGCACCGAGATCCAGTCAACCACCTTGGCGGCGGGAAACGGGCTCTCGGGCGGATGGAAGCCCGCGTGCAGCCGCATGATCGCCGCCGGCCGGTCGCGCCGGGGCACCGAGGACAGGTCGATCCAGACAAGCTCGGTCGAGCCGCCGCCGATATCGACCACCAGAAGCTGCTCGGTCCGCGTCGAGACCAGCGGCGCGCAGGAGATGACCGCGAGCCGGGCCTCCTCCTCGGGCTGGATGATCTCGAGCTGCAGCCCGGTCTCGCGCCGCACCTGCCGGATGAACTCGCGCGCGTTCTGCGCCCGGCGGCAGGCCTCGGTGGCGACCAGCCGCATGCGTTCGACCTTGTGGCGCTTGATCTTCTGCTGGCAGACCCGGATCGCCCCGATGGTGCGGTTCATCGAGGCGCGCGAAAGCCGCCCCGTCCGCTCGAGCCCCTGCCCGAGCTGGACGGATTTGGAGAAGCTGTCGACCACATGGAACTGGCTGCCCTTGGGCTGGGCAATCAGCATGCGGCAACTGTTCGTGCCCAGATCCAGAGCGGCATAAAGCGCACTAGGATCAGGCGGTTGCGGCGCGGGGCTCTCTACCGGTCTCGGGAAAGCGCCCGCACCTTTGGGACGCCTTGGCGCCATGATTGAGCGCCTTTCCGAATATGAAGTTGCCCTCAGGATACGCGGCGCGACGGCACCGTGCAAGCGGGATGCTGGCGCGAACCGAACGGATTTTCATAGAACTCCGCCAGATAGGCGTATTCCTCTTCGAGATAGTCCCGGATTGCCGCAATCGTCTCGGACGCGAGATCGTCGAGATGCAGCCGGGTCTCGCTGGAGTTCTCACGCGTGATGTTGACCGGGCAGCCGGTGCGCGCCGCCAGCTCCTCGCCGAAGCATGCCAGATCGGCGGTGCGGTAGATCCGGTCGTAGCGCCCGAGATCGGGGCCCAGAAACAGCCAGGCCGGCAGGGCGTGGTGCTTGATCGCGGAGGCTGCGTCGATATAGGCGCGCAGGTTCTGATAGAAGAAATCCGGATCGGGATCCTTGGGCAGGTCCACCTTGCCGCGCAGGATGTTGCGGCAGTTGTGCAGCTCGCGCATGCCGACGACCCGGTTGGTATAGACCGACAGCAGCCGCTTGAGCGGATCGCGGACCACGCAGAAGCGCCACCAGTCGTCATACTCTTCCCAGCGATGCGGCCGGAACCGCCGTGTCGGATAGAGCCGGTGCCAGGTCATCACGTCGGGTGTTTCCCCCGGGGGCACGCTCACATCGGGATCGACCTGCGCCAGCGCAGCCTTCACCGTGGAGCAGCCCGCCTTGGGCAGCGCCATATAGGCGATCCTGTGCGCTTTCACCGCGATAACCATCGCTCTTGGCTTCCTCCGTTTCGGCACACGCCCCGGCGGTGCCTGCCTCCATGACAGCAAGCCTGCCGGCAAAGCGCAGCAAGAATGTGTCAAAACGCGAGATTTTCTTTGCAACCGTGCGCCTCGCGCCGCGCCGGCCCGCGCCGCGCTGGCCTCCGGAAGTCGCTGACGAGGCCACGAGTGTCGAAATCCGACCCCGGGCACCGGCACCGCGCCGCTAAACAAAAAGGAACCGGAGAGAGGGAATCGCCCACATGCCCGAGATCACCATCGTCTACTGGCGCGACATCCCGGCGCAGGTGCTGGTGGGACGTGGCCGGCGCGGCGCCAAGGCACCGCTGCCGGAGCGCTTCGAGCAGGCGATCGACCGGGCCGCGATGAAGGTCGGCGCCTCCGACACCGATGCCTATCTCGCCGAGTGGCGCCGCGCATCCGCCGGCGAGGGCGATGGCGAGCCACAGGCGCTGGCCGAGGCCACCGCCGCCCGCATCGAACAGGATTACGACGCTGCCCGCCTGCGGGCGCTCATTGCCAATGACGGTTGGGCCACCGGCCCTACCGCCCCTTGACGCCCCCCTGATGATCCAAAGGAGCCGCTGGATGTCGCTACTGAAGTTCCGCAAGCCCAAGGCCACTCCCCCGACCTCGGGACTCGGCGGATTTCTCAGCGGCTACTCGATTGAGGTGATGCCGCGCACCGCCGCCAAGGTCGAGGATTTCCGCACCCTTCTGCCCGAGGGCACCCGCGTCTACATCGCCCATATCGACGGCACGCCGATCGACGATATGGTCGCCACCGCCCGCCGCATTGCCGGCGAGGGCTTTGACGTCATGCCGCATTTTCCGGCCCGGATCATCGCCGACAAGGCGACCCTCACTGACTGGATCGCTCGCTACCAGGGCGAGGCCGGCGTCACCCAGGGGCTGATCCTCGCCGGCGGCGTCTCCGAGCCGCAAGGCGCGTTCCACAGCTCGATGCAGCTGCTCGAAACCGGGCTCTTCGACAAGGCAGGCTTCACCCGGCTCCACGTGGCCGGCCACCCGGAGGGCAACCGCGACATTGACACCGATGGCGGCGAGGCCGAGGTCATGGCCGCCGCGCGCTGGAAGCAAGACTTCTCCGAGCGCAGCGATGCGCAGATGGCGATGGTCACCCAGTTCGCCTTCGAGGCGCAGCCGATCCTTGACTGGGCCACGCGCCTGCGCGCGAACGGCATCGACCTGCCGATCCATATCGGCCTCGCCGGTCCGGCCAAGCTGCAAACCATGATCAAGTTCGCCATCGCCTGCGGCGTCGGCCCGTCCCTGCGCGTCCTGCAAAAGCGCGCCCTCGATGTCAGCAAGCTGCTGCTGCCCTACGAGCCGACCGAACTCACTGCCGAGCTTGCCGCCCGCAAGGCCGCCGATCCCGCCTTTCCCATCGAACAGGCGCATCTCTTCCCGCTCGGCGGCATCAAGACCTGTGCCGAATGGGCCGCGACCCATGGCGGCGAAGCCACGCGCCCCGCTCGACGGGTGGTGTGAGAGCGGGTATCGAGGCGGGTATGACCAAAGCTCTCCTCTTCGATCTTGACGGCACCCTGCTCGTCTCCGACCCGCTCCACTACGCGGTCTTCGCGGAAATCTTTGCCGAGAACGGCAAGGAACTGACCCCGGAGATCTACGAAAACAGCATCCACGGGCACCACAACCTCGAGATGTTCCCCAAGCTCTTCCCGGGCTGCGACGCGCTGGCGCTGTCGGACGAGAAGGAACGCCGCTTCCGCGAGCGTCTGGGCGACGGCGCCGATCCGATGCCCGGCACTGTCGCGCTGCTCGATCAGGCCGATCGCGAGGGCTGGCGGCTGGCGGTGGTGACCAACGCGCCGCGCGAGAATGGCGAGCACATGCTGAACGCCATCGGCCTGCGCGACCGGTTCGAGCTGTTGATCATCGGCGACGAATGCGCCCGCGCCAAGCCCGACCCCGAGCCCTATCTCGCCGCAATGCGCCAGCTCGGTGCCGAGCCGCGCCACTGTCTCGCCTTCGAGGACAGCCAGAGCGGCATGCGCGCCGCCGCGCGCTCGGGCGCTTATGCCATCGGGGTCCGCTCGGGGCTCAGCCACGACCGCCTGCACGAGGCCGGGGCCAAGGCCACCATCGCCGATTACACCGACGCCACCCTGCCCCAGCTTCTGGACCGCTTGAGAGGAGAAAGCATTCCATGACGAGAACCGTTGTCGAGTCGAAGACCCGCACCGCCACGCTCGGATTCGATGAACCGTTCTGCGTGATCGGCGAGCGCATCAACCCCACCGGGCGCAAGAAGCTCGCCGCCGAGCTCGAGGCCGGGGATTTCTCGACAGTGGAAAAGGACGCGCTGGCGCAGGCCGCCGCCGGCGCCGCCATTCTCGATATCAACGCCGGCGTGGTCTACAACTCCAACCCCAACCCCAACGAGACCGAACCGCCGCTGATGCGCCAGATCGTCGAGCTGGTGCAGGGGCTGGTCGACCTGCCGCTCTGCATCGACAGCTCGGTGCCCGGCGCGCTCGAGGCCGGGCTGGCGGCGGCAGAGGGCCGGCCGCTCTTGAACTCGGTCACCGGCGAGGAAGACCGGCTCGAACTGGTGCTGCCGCTGGTCAAGAAATACAACGTGCCGGTGGTGGCGATCTCCAATGACGATACCGGCATCTCCGAAGACCCGGATGTGCGCTTTGCGGTGGCCAAGAAGATCGTCGAGCGCGCCGCCGATTTCGGCATCCCGGCGCATGACATCGTGGTCGACCCGCTGGTCATGCCGATCGGCGCCATGGCCACCGCCGGCCAGCAGGTCTTTGCCCTGGTCCGCCGCCTGCGCGAGGAGCTCGGCGTCAACACCACCTGCGGCGCGTCCAACATCTCCTTCGGCCTGCCCAACCGGCACGGCATCAACAACGCCTTCCTGCCGATGGCCATGGGCGCCGGCATGACCTCGGCGATCATGAACCCGGTCGCCCTGCCCGTCACCCAGACCAAGATCGCCGCCAAGAAGGCCGAGATCGCCGCAGCCGGCATCATCCTGCCCGAGGACATCGACGACGAGACCTTCGTCACCCTCTTCGGCATGGGCTCGACCCGCGCGAAGCCCGGCTCCGAGATGGCCGCGATCCGCGCCGCCAACCTGCTGATGAACCAGGATCCGCATGGCGGCGCCTGGATCGCCTTCAACAAGGAAGCCGAGACCGGCGAGCCCACCGCCGCCCGCGGCGGACGCCGTGGCGGCGGACGCCGTGGCGGCGGACGCCGCAGGCGGGCCTGAGCCGCCATTGCGCCGGCCAAGGCTTTCCTCAACACTCAAGGCGCTATAAAACCCGACACCCGGGCCGCGATCTTTCGCATCGGCCCGGGCTCCGCATTCAAGACCAGACCTCAAGGCATAGCATGACCGACGCACTGACCGAGCTGCTCTCCACCCGCGACTGGCTGATGGCCGACGGCGCCACCGGCACCAACCTGTTCAACATGGGGCTGGCCTCGGGCGACGCGCCGGAGTTCTGGAATGTCGACCACCCCGAGCGCATCCGCACGCTCTACCGCAACGCCGTCGAGGCCGGCTCCGACATCTTCCTGACCAACTCCTTCGGCGCCAACGCCTCGCGGCTCAAGCTGCACGATGCGGCCTCCCGCGCCTTCGAGCTGTCGCGCCTCGCCGCCGCGCTGGGCCGCGAGGTGGCCGATGCCGCGGGCCGCAAGGTGGTGGTGGCGGGCTCCGTGGGCCCCACCGGCGAGATCATGGGCGCGGTCGGCACCCTGAGCCACGAGACCGCGGTCGAGATGTTCGAAGAGACCGCAGCCGGGCTCAAGGAGGGCGGCGCCGACGTGCTCTGGGTCGAGACCATCTCGGCGCCTGAGGAGTTCGCCGCCGCCGCCGAGGCCTTCGCCAATGTGGGCATGCCGTGGTGCGGCACCATGAGCTTCGACACCGCCGGGCGCACCATGATGGGCGTGACCTCGGATGCCTTCGTGCGCCAGGTCGATGCGCTGCCGAACCCGCCGCTGGCCTTTGGCGCCAATTGCGGCGTCGGCGCCTCCGACCTGATGCGCACGGTGCTGGGCTTTGCCGCCACCGGCACCGAGCGCCCGATCATTGCCAAGGGCAATGCCGGCATCCCGCGCTACGAGGATGGCCATATCCATTACAACGGCACGCCCGAGCTGATGGCGGATTACGCGGTGCTGGCGCGCGACGCCGGCGCGCGGATCATCGGCGGCTGCTGCGGCACCATGCCCGAGCACCTGCGGGCCATGCGCACCGCCCTCGAGACCCGCCCCGCCGGGCCGCGCCCCACGCTCGAGCAGATCGCCGCCGCGCTTGGCGGCTTCAGCTCCGACACCGACGGCACCGGCGACACCCCGGCACCCAAACGCGAACGCCGCGGCCGCCGCCGCAGCTGACCCCGCCGAAGAGCTCCCAGCTTCTCTTCGTCAAAAATACTCCCGCCGGAGGCAGGCCGACCCGCTCCGCCGCGCCAGCCCTCCGGCAAGCCCGCCCAGCTCCCGGCGAGGACGCCCGCAAGGGCGG
>NZ_JBYNAH010000008.1:22453-48388 GCF_059781815.1 Salipiger sp.
GTCCTCGTCCTCGTGCTCGTGCGCGTGCTCGTACTCGCCCCCGCTCGACCCCCCCCGCCCCCCCCCCTCACCACCCCGCACCCCCCCCCCGCCCCCGGGGAGCCCGCCCGCAAGGGGGGCGGCCCCCCGCCTGCGTCAGAACAGGCTCAACTGGTCCCCCGCCCGCGCTGGCACCTGAAACAAATCGCTCCGCAGCGGCTCGAGCGACCGGTCCAGCCCAAGCCGCCGCGTCGCCTTGTCGAAGCG
Organism: Salipiger sp.; assembly: GCF_059781815.1. NCBI lineage: Bacteria > Pseudomonadati > Pseudomonadota > Alphaproteobacteria > Rhodobacterales > Roseobacteraceae > Salipiger > Salipiger sp. The sequence goes on from NZ_JBYNAH010000008.1 coordinate 22,700, forward strand.
CTGCGCGATCAGCCGCGCGTAATGCCCCTCGCCCCGCATCCGCTTGTGCCACTGCGCGGAATAGTCCTCACCGCCGTGCATCTCGCGCAGCCGCGCCATCACCCGTCCCGCCCGGCCGGGATAATGCTCCTTGAGCCAGGCCCGCCAGAGCGGCGCCACCTCCAGCGGCAGGCGCAGCATGATCCAGCTCGCCGCCGCCGCGCTCGCCTCGGCGCCTGCCGCGAGGATCGCTTCCAGCTCCGGGTCGGTCAGCGCCGGCACCACCGGCGAGACCATGATCCGGGTCTCGATCCCCGCCTCCGAGAGTCGCCGGATCGTCGCAAGTCGCCGCTTCGGCGCTGGCACCCGCGGCTCCATCCGCCGCGACAGATCGGCGTCCAGCGTGGTCACCGAAACCCCCACCCGCGCCAGCCCGAGCCCTGCCATCTCCGACAGGATGTCGATGTCGCGCTCGATCAGCGTGCCCTTGGTGACGATCGCCACCGGGTGGCGATGGTCGCGCAACACCTCGAGACAGGCGCGCATGATGCCGCGGTCGCGCTCGATCGGCTGATAGGGATCGGTGTTGGTGCCGATGGCGATGGTGGCCACGCGATAGCGCTTCGACCTGAGCTCCCGCGCCAGCACCTCCGGCGCATCGGGCCGCGCAATGAGTCTGGTCTCGAAATCCAGCCCCGGCGAAAGGCCGAGATAGGCATGGCTGGGGCGCGCGAAGCAATAGATGCAGCCATGCTCGCACCCGCGATAGGGGTTGATGGTCCGGTCGAAGGGGATGTCGGGCGACGAGACATAGTTGATCAGACTGCGAGGCCGCTCCTCGCTCACCTCGGTGCGCAGCACCGGCAGATCCTCCTCGATCTCCCAGCCGTCATCGGCATCCTCGTAGCGCAGCCGCTCGAACCGGCCGGTCTCACGGCTGGCGGCACCGCGTCCCGGGCGGCGGTCCTTGTCGATCAGGCGCGGGCTCTCGCTCATTCCCCAACCTTGGAACATTAAGCGAACATTCGCAAGGCCTGGCGCTCCGAGGTCGCAGCCGCAACCGCGCGTGTCGCAAATGTCAAAGCGTCCTGCGGCCATGCACCGCAGGCTCGCATCACCCATACCGCCCGCGTGGCGCGCCACGCCCCAAGCACGGACCCTGCCCATGGCCGATGAAGACGACGACATCATCCTCGCCGATCTCAACGACGAAGAGCTGGTCGAACAGATGTTCGACGATCTCTACGACGGCATGAAGGACGAGATCGAGGAAGCGGTCCGCATCCTGCTCGACCGCGGCTGGGCGCCTTACCGCATCCTGACCGAGGCGCTGGTCGGCGGCATGAAGATCGTCGGCGAGGATTTCCGCGACGGCATCCTCTTCGTGCCCGAGGTGCTGCTGGCCGCCAACGCCATGAAGGGCGGCATGGCGATCCTCAAGCCGCTGCTGGCTGAGACCGGCGCGCCGACCATCGGCAAGATGGTGATCGGCACCGTCAAGGGCGACATTCACGACATCGGTAAGAACCTTGTGGCGATGATGATGGAGGGCGCCGGGTTCGAGGTCGTCGATCTCGGCATCAACAATCCGGTCGAGGCCTATCTCGAGGCGGCGGCGGCGGAAAAGCCCGACATCATCGGCATGTCGGCACTGCTGACCACCACGATGCCCTACATGAAGGTGGTGATCGACACGATGGTCGCCGAGGGCATCCGCGACGACTACCTCGTGCTGGTGGGCGGTGCGCCGCTGAACGAGGAGTTCGGCAAGGCCATCGGCGCAGACGCCTATTGTCGCGACGCGGCGGTGGCGGTCGAGACCGCCAAGGATCTGATCGCACGCCGCCACAACCAGCGCGTCGCGGGCTGAGCGGGTCCGTCCTGCCGCCCTGAACGGGCGTCGTCCGGACGGGCGGCGCCATGCGCCCGGCGCCGCGCCCCTGCCCGCGAGACGGTCGCATCGGAGGAAAACCCGGCGCGAATGGAGAATTTCCCTATGAATCGAGCCCTCAAACGCCTATCTTTCAGGGCAGGAAAGGGAGACGATCATGCCTGTGACATATCTCGTCACGCTTCTTGTCGCAGTTCTGGCATCGGCCGGCCTGACGGTCTGGGCGTTCCTCTCCTGGGGCGCGAGCACGGTGATCCCGTTGCTGCTGGCGCTGGCGCTCGTCGCCCGCTGGGCCATGGCGCCGGTCGCGCCCGATGACGGACACGCCTGACACCCCGCCTCCCGACGACGCGACGCTGACCGCCACCGGGCTTGCGCCCTCCGGCCAAGGGCGCATCCTGATCATCGCCTGCGGCGCGCTGGCGCGCGAGATCCTCGACTTGCGCGCGCGTCATGGCTGGGACCATATCGATCTCACCTGCCTGCCTGCGATCCTTCACAATCACCCCGAGAAGATCACCGATGCGGTGCGCAGCGCCGTTGCGCGGCACCAAGCCAGTCACGAACGGATCTTCGTCGCCTATGCCGATTGCGGCACCGGCTGGCGGCTTCAGACCGCCTGCGCCGAGCTTGGCGTCGAAATGATCCCCGGTCCGCATTGCTATGCCTTTTACGAAGGGCTGAGACGGTTCGAGGCGCTGGACGAGATCAGAAGCTTCTACCTCACCGACTTTCTCGTGCGCCAGTTCGACGCTTTCGTCTGGATCCCGCTCGGTCTCGACCGCCACCCCGAGCTGCGCGAGATGTATTTCGGCCATTACGACAAGTTGGTCTATCAGGCGCAGACCGACGATCCGGCCCTGACGGCGCTGGCCCGGGCCCATGCGGAGCGGTTGGGGCTGGAGTTCGAACGGCGGCTGACCGGCTATGGCGATCTCGAAACCGCCATGGCGCGATGGGCCGTGGCCAGGTGATCGCTGCGGTGCCCCCTGGAGGCGCGGGCTGACTGGAGGGGATGTCGGGGGCGCTGCCCCCGTCCCGGCGGAGCCGGGACTCCCCGGAGTATTTGTGACGTAGAGAAGACAGGGCGCTCAGTCTTCGGTGGTGCTTTCGCGCAGGACGAGAGAGATCGGCACCAGCGCGACGCTGCTGGCGCGGTCCTGCAGGCCCCAGAGCAGCAGCGCGGAGACGGTGTCGGCGCGCAGACGGCCGAGCATCACCACGGCGCCCTCCTGACGCGCCTTGAAGGCGGCCTGGTCGAGGAAGCGGCGCATGACCCGCGGATCCTGGCCCTCGCTGTCAAAATCGCGGAACACCGTGACGGTCGGGACGGCCTCGCGCCGGGCCAGCGCCTCGCCGGTGTTGAGCCCCTTGGGCTGCATCAGCAGCCCGTGGCCGGACGCGCCGAGATATTGCGCCGCCTGTTCCGAGATCGCGCGGGACCCCTGCAGCCCCTCGCCCGGTGCTTCCATCACCGCAACCGCGCCGGGCACGGCGCCGAGGCTGCCCTCGAGGGTGACCTCCACATCCGTGGCCTGTGCGCCCTCGGGCACGCCCGCGACGGCCATCACCTCGAAGCCCGCGTCGCGATAGGCCTGCGCGGTGGCGGCGGCATCGGGATGCGAGGCGGGAATGGCGAAACTCACCGGGAAGGGAAACTCGCTCACCGTATCGGGGCCGAGCGGGCCCGCGCCGTCGTCGATCAGCACGATGGCCATGCGCGGGGCGTCGTCGGCGGCCTCGGCGGGCACGGCATAGCGTTCCAGCGGCGGCAGGTCGGACGGCGCCGCTACGGGCTCCGGCGCCGGCTCTGCCGGGGCCGCGTCGCCGATGGAGGGCAGACGGCTGGCGCTGTCGCTCGCAGCGCGCCCCGCGAGCGAGCCTGCCGGGGTGCCGATTGCCGGGCGGCCCGGCTCTGCGGTGTCCGACGTCGCGCCCGGCAGGGCGCTGACCCGCGGCAGGTCTGTCTCGCCCGGGACCAGCGGCGCCGGCAGCGGCGGCACCGGGGTTTCGGTTGAGACCTCAGGGGCGACCTCATCCTGCGGCGCGCCGGGCAAGGCGCTGTCGCGCCGTTCGGGACTGTCGGCGCTGGCCGTCTCCACCGGCGGCGGGGCGGTGTCGGGCGTCGCGGGGGCCGACGGCATGTCCAGCGCCGTTTCGGCCTGAGGCGGGGTGTCGGTGGCGACGCTGATCTCGGGCGCGGGCTCGGGTGCGGCGGAGGTCACCTCGCCGGGCTGGGCCGGGCGCTCTACGCTCTCGGCGCCGGCGGGCTCGTCCGGGGCGAGACCGGGCGCGGGCGTGACGGTCTCGACGCCATCCTCGGGGCTGGTCTGCGGGGCATTGTCCTGAAGCGCGGGCTCCGGCTCGGGGGCCGGGTCTGCCTCTGCATCGCTCGAGGCGGTTTCGGTCTCGACCTGGGTCTCCTCGGGCGCGGCTTCGGGTGCGGTTTCGACCTCTGGCTCCGGCTCGGCGGCGATCTCTGGCTCGGGCTCGGCCGTCTCAGTTATTTCCGGGCCGGGCTCTGACGACGGCACCTCCGGCGCGGCCGGCACCTCCGGCGGAGCCTCGGCGGTCTCGGGATCTGCGGGCGCGTCGTCGGGGGCTGTCTCGACAACCGGCTCCGGCAAGGTCTCCTCGGGTGCCGCCTCGACAGCCTCCGCCTCGACAGCTTCCGGCGTCGCGATCTCCGGCGCAGGCGTTTCGGCCTCGGGCGGCAGCCCGGCGTGCTCCCGCTGCGGCGGGCCCATCAGCACCGATGCGGTGCCCAATGCCACGCCCGACACCACCGTGCCGATGATCGCCCCCGCGACAAACCCTCGTGCCATCGCCTCTGCCCTCTTCGCCCGTCTGCGCCCCCGGCCCCGTCCCCGGGCCGTTCTCGTGGCGCATGCCCTTGACGCTGCACCATCTTGGGGCGCATGTATAGCCCCGACCTAGACCTGTCTCCAGACCGAGAATGCCTCATGCTTCTGCTCATCGACAACTATGACAGCTTTACCTACAACCTCGTGCATTACGTGGGCGAGCTTGGTGTCGAGACGCAGGTCTGGCGCAACGACGCGCTCAACGTGCAGGAGGCGATGGCCCTGAAGCCCGCCGGCATCCTGCTGAGCCCCGGCCCCTGCGACCCGGACCAGGCCGGCATCTGCCTTGCGCTGACCAAGGCCGCCGCGGAAACCCGCACGCCGCTTTTCGGCGTCTGCCTCGGGCACCAGACCATCGGCCAGGCCTTTGGCGGCACGGTGAAACAGCATTCCGAGATCGTGCACGGCAAGATGGGCACCATGCATCACGACGATACCGGCGTGTTCTCCGGCCTGCCCTCGCCCTTTGAGGCCACGCGCTACCACAGCCTCGTGGTCGATCGCGAGACGCTGCCGGAGGAACTGGTGGTCAACGCCTGGCTCGAGGATGGCACCATCATGGGGCTGCGCCACCGCGATCTGCCGATCCATGGCGTGCAGTTCCACCCCGAGAGCATCGCCTCCGAACACGGGCACCAGCTGCTCAAGAATTTCCTCGACACGATGAAGGTCCCCGCATGAGCGACCGCCTCAAGCCGTTGATCGGCACCGCCGCCACCCGCCCGTTGACGCAGGAGGAGGCGGAGGCCGCCTTTGAGGTCTTGTTCGAGGGCGAGGCCACGCCGGCCCAGATGGGCGGCTTCCTGATGGCGCTGCGCACCCGGGGCGAGACGGTGGACGAATACGCCGCCGCCGCCGGGGTGATGCGCGCCAAGTGCAACCCGGTGGCCGCGCCCGCAGGCGCCATCGACATCGTCGGCACCGGCGGCGACGGCAAGGGCACGCTCAACATCTCGACCGCCACCGCCTTCGTGGTGGCCGGCGCCGGTGTCACCGTGGCCAAGCACGGCAACCGCAACCTGTCGTCGAAATCGGGCTCCGCCGATGCGCTGGGCGAGATGGGCATCCAGGTGATGCTGCCCGCCCCCGCCATCGCGCCGATCCTCGAGAGCGTCGGCATCTGCTTCATGATGGCGCCGATGCACCACCCGGCGATGAAGCACGTGATGCCGGTGCGCATGGAGCTCGGCACGCGCACCATCTTCAACATCCTCGGGCCCCTGACCAACCCCGCCGGCGTCAAGCGCCAGCTCACCGGCGCCTTCTCGCGCGATTTGCTGCGCCCGATGGCCGAGACACTGGGCAAGCTCGGCTCCGAGCGCGCCTGGCTGGTGCACGGCTCGGACGGCACCGACGAGCTGGCGATCTCGGGCAAGAGCTGGGTCGCGGCGCTGGAAGAAGACGGCGCGGTGCGCGAGGTCGAGCTGCATCCCGAGGATGCCGGCCTGCCCGAGCATCCGTTCGAGGAGATCGTCGGCGGCACGCCCGCCGAGAATGCCGAGGCCTTCCGCGCGCTTCTCGATGGCGCCAAGACCGCCTATCGCGACGCAGTGCTGCTGAACTCCGCCGCCGCGCTGGTGGTGGCCGGCAAGGCCTCCGATCTGCGCGAGGGCGTGGTGATGGGGCGCGAGAGCATCGACAGCGGCGCCGCCAAGGCCAAGATCGCGGCGCTGGCAGAGGCCACGCAAAAGGCCGCATGAGACCGCCCGAGGCCTGGGCCGGGCTGCCCTTCTTCAACGACGACCTGCCGCGCATCGCGGCGGCGCTCGCCACCGAGACCCGGCAGATCCTGCCGCCCGCGCCGCAGGTCTTCGCGGCGCTCGACGCCTGCGCGCCCGAGGAGGTGCGCGTGGTGATCCTGGGCCAGGATCCCTACCCGACCCCGGGCCACGCCCACGGGCTCGCCTTCTCGGCGGAACCGGAGGTGCGCCCGCTGCCGCGCTCTCTGGGCAATATCTACAAGGAGCTCGAGGCCGAGTTCGGCGCCTGCCCGCCCAACGCCGATCTGCGCTTCTGGGCGGCCCAGGGCGTGCTGCTGCTCAACACCGCGCTGACCGTGCCCGCGGGCTCCGCCGGGGCCCATGCCAAGCTTGGCTGGTCGCGGCTGACGGCGCAGGTGCTGGAGACACTGTCGAACACGCCACGCGCCTTCATCCTCTGGGGCAACCACGCGCAGGGCTTTGCCAAGCACATCACGGGCCCCGATCACCTGATCCTGCGCTCGGCCCATCCCTCGCCGCTCTCGGCGCGGCGGGGCTTTTTCGGGTCGCGCCCCTTTTCCCGTGTCAACGACTGGCTTATTGCTCGCGGAGACACGCCGATCAACTGGACGACGCCGGAGGCGCCTGCATGACCATCACCATTCTCGACAAGATCAAGGCCTATAAGCTCGAGGAAGTGGCCGCCGACAAGGCCGTCAAGCCGCTTGCAAAGATCGAGGCCGAGGCCCGCGCTGCCGACCCTGTGCGCCCCTTTGCCGGGGCTCTGCGCAAGGCATCGGAAACCGGCTATGGTCTGATTGCAGAGGTCAAGAAAGCGTCACCCTCCAAGGGACTGATCCGGGAGGATTTTCACCCCGAGACCCTGGCCGCTGCCTATGAGCGCGGCGGCGCGACCTGCCTGTCGGTGTTGACCGACACACCGTCCTTTCAAGGCGCCAAATCCTTCCTGACCGAGGCCCGCGCGGCGACGTCTCTGCCGGCTCTGCGCAAGGATTTCATGTACGATCCCTACCAGGTTGCCGAGGCCCGCGCGCTTGGGGCGGACTGCATCCTGATCATCATGGCCAGCGTCTCCGACACGCTCGCCGCCGAGCTGGAAGACGCCGCCTTCGGCTGGGGCATGGATGCGCTGATCGAGGTGCACAATGCCGAAGAGCTCGAGCGCGCGCTCAAGCTGAAATCACCCCTGATCGGGATTAACAACCGCAATCTCAAGACCTTCGAGCTGACCCTTGATACAACACGCGAGCTGTCGAAGCAGGTTCCCGAGGATCGCCTGCTGGTCTGTGAAAGCGGTCTCTACACTCCGGCCGACCTCGCCGACATGGCCGGCTACGGCGCCCGCAGCTTCCTCATCGGCGAGAGCCTGATGCGGCAGGAAAACGTCGAGGCCGCGACCCGCACGCTGCTCAGCGATCCGGTGCCGGCATGAGTGGCCTCACCCATTTCGACGCCAAGGGCGACGCCCACATGGTCGATGTCTCCGACAAGGCGGTGACCGCGCGCGTCGCCACCGCCGAGGGCTGGGTCAAGATGGCCCCCGAGACCTTCGAGATCATCACCGAGGGCCGCGCCAAAAAGGGCGACGTGATCGGCGTGGCGCGGCTGGCGGGCATCATGGGGGCCAAGAAGACCCCCGAGCTGATCCCGCTCTGCCACCCGCTGCCGGTGACCAAGGTTGCCGTCGAGATCACCCCCGATGCGGCGCTCCCGGGCCTGCGCATCGAGGCCACCGTCAAGACCACCGGCCAGACCGGGGTCGAGATGGAGGCCCTGACGGCGGTCTCTACCGCGGCGCTCACGGTCTATGACATGGCCAAGGCGGTGGACAAGGCGATGGAGATCGGCGGCGTCCGCGTCATCCTGAAAGATGGCGGCAAATCAGGCCGTTACGAGGCAAAATGATATCCGTTTCAGAAGCGCTGGACCGTCTCTTCTCGCTCGCCGCGCCGCTTCCCGCCGAGGAGGTCTCGCTTCACCGCGCCGTGGGCCGCGTCATGGTAGAGCCTGTGACGGCCCGCCGCGACCAGCCGCCGTTTCACGCCTCGGCCATGGACGGTTACGGCGTTACTGAAGCGACGCCCGGCAAGAGGCTGAAAGTCATCGGAGAATCTGCTGCCGGATCATCCTTTGATGGGTCGGTGAGCGACGGCGAGGCGGTGCGGATCTTCACCGGCGCGCCGGTCCCCGAGGGCGTCACCACTGTGGTGATTCAGGAGGATGTGGACCGCGACGAAGACACGATCACCATCACCGACAGGCTCGGCACAGGCACCAATATCCGCCCGCTCGGCGGCGATTTCCGCATTGGCGAGACGGTGCCCGCGCCGCGCCTCCTTGGCCCGCAGGACATTGCCCTTCTGGCCGCCATGAACATCCCCACCGTGCGCGTCGCCCGGCGCCCGCGCGTGGCGCTGATCTCCACCGGCGACGAGCTGGTGATGCCCGGCGAGACGCCCGGCCCCGACCAGATCATCGTCTCGAACACCTTCGGCCTCCACGCCATGCTGACGCAGGCCGGCGCAGAGCCCCGCATCCTGCCCATCGCCCGCGACACCGAGGGCTCGCTCGCCACGGTGCTCGGGCTGGTCGATGACGCCGATCTGGTGATCACCATCGGCGGTGCCTCGGTGGGCGATCACGACCTCGTGGCGAAGGTGGCCGCCAGCCTCGGGCTCGAGCGTGCCTTCCACAAGGTCGCCATGCGTCCAGGAAAACCGCTGATGTCGGGTCGTCTTGGCACGGCGATGATGATCGGTCTTCCGGGAAATCCGGTCTCGGCAATGGTTTGCGGTGAAATCTTCGTGAAACCTGTGATCCGCGCCATGCAGGGCCTGCCCGCCGCGCCCACGCCGCGTGAGACGGCCACGCTTGCGGCGGAGATCGGCTCTAACGGCCCGCGTGAGCACTACATGCGGGGCCGAACAGAGCCTGATGGCCGGGTCACGGTGTTCGAGCGGCAGGACAGCTCGCTGCTGAGCGTGCTTGGCGCCTCGGACGTGCTGGTGGTGCGCCCGCCAAAGGATGGCCCACGCGCCGCTGGCCAAACGGTGGAGATCGTGCGTCTCTGACAGTGTTTGCCCCAGCATGTTGACACAAAACGGGAACATGCGTAGAACAAAGGGCAGACAAACGGCGGAGACCGCGGCATGCTGACCAAGAAACAGCTCGACCTTCTGGATTTCATCAACAAACGGCTGCAACGCGATGGCGTTCCACCCAGTTTCGACGAGATGAAGGATGCGCTCGACCTGCGATCGAAATCCGGCATCCACCGCCTGATCACCGCGCTGGAAGAGCGCGGTTTCATCCGCCGCCTCGCGCACCGCGCCCGAGCGATCGAGATCGTCAAACTGCCCGAGAGCCTTGGCGGCAAACCCGCCGGCTTCACCCCGCAGGTGATCGACGGCGACCGCCCCGACAGCCGGCCCGCCAGGGCGCAACCGGTTGGCGAGGCCCAGGCGCTCGAGCTGCCGCTGCTCGGCCGCATCGCCGCCGGTGAGCCGATCCAGTCGATCGCCGACAATCCGCCCAATATCGCCGTGCCGGGCGCCATGCTGTCGAGCAACGCGCGGCACTACGCGCTTGAGGTCAAAGGCGATTCCATGATCGAGGCCGGCATCCATGACGGCGACGTGGTGATCATCCGCGAGACGTCTTCGGCCAGCAACGGCGACATCGTCGTCGCCCAGATCGAGGGCTACGAGGCGACGCTGAAGCGCTTCCGCCGCCAGGGCGACACCATCGTGCTCGAGGCCGAGAACGCCGCTTACGAGCCGCGCGTGCTGCCGGTGGGCGCGGTCAAGGTGCAGGGCCGGCTGGTCGGACTGATCCGGACCTACTGAGCCGGACGCGCCGTCGCTCCTTTCCGGTGCCACAGCCGCTGTCCTGCTGCGGTCTCGATGCGCTGACCACCTTCGGTCTGCCAGATGGCGACGGCCCCGGTTCCGGTGAGCCTTTCCGGATCGTAGATCTCGCAGCCCGGCCAGTCGGGCAGATCGGTGCTCGACACCACCAGGTCAGCCGCGCCGCATCCAGCGAAGCCCGCCGCGGCGCGCTTGCCCTGAAGGTGGGTGATGACGAGGTTGGCGGTGGTGATGCGGGCGACGCGCGGGGTGTCGGAGCCCGGCCAGAGCGCCGCCGCCGCTTCTTGTCCCCCGGCTTGCCCGTCATTCTCGAGCCAGACCTCGGCCACGAAGCCAGCGCCCCGCTCCCGTGAGAGGGCCCGCCCCCGATCGGTCATCGCGCCCACCAGCGCGCCGTTGTCGGAGATGAGCAGATCCGGGCGCTCGGTGCCCGCCCAGAGGAGTGCCGCGAGCGCCAATGGTGTCAGCCCGGACCAACGCCCGCGCCCCTGCCAGAGGCAGAGCGTCAGGCCGCCGAGCGCCATCAGCGGCAGCACCCAGTGTCCGGGCGCCGGCACGTGGCCAAGCGCACCCTGCCAGCCGGAGGCCGTCGCCGCGACCCAGAGGATCCAGTCGAGTCCGAGCGCCATGATCGCGAGTGGCAGCGCCTCGAGCCCCAGCGGCATCAACAGCGCCACCGCCACCGACATCGGCACCACGATCAGCCCCATTGCCGGCACTGCCACCAGGTTGGCGATCAGCCCGTAATGCGAGACGATGTTAAAATGCGCCATCGAGACCGGCGCGGTGGCGAGCGAGGCGGTCACCGACGAGACCACCAGCGCCAGCGCCGGGCGCGCGAGCCGTGGCAGGCCGCGTTCCAGCGCCATGTCGCGGATCGCTCCGAACACCGCCACCAGCGCCAAGGTCGCGGCAAAGCTCATCTGGAAGCCCGGACCCGTCAGGGCCTCGGGGCGCAGCGCAAGCACGATCAGCGCCGCCAGCGCTACGGCGCGCAGCGACAGCGCCCGGCGGTCGAAGAGCACCGCCATCAGCATGACCGCCACCATCACGAAGGCGCGCTGGGTCGCCACGTTGCCGCCCGAGAGCGCAAGGTAGCCCCCCGCGGCCAAAAGCGCGACGAGCGCCGCGATCTTCTTGCCGGGCCAATGGTATCGGCTGCGCGGGGGCAGCAGCAGCGCGAGTCGGGTCGCGGCAAAGACGGTGCTCGCCAGCAGACCCATATGCAGACCCGAGATCGCCAGCAGATGCGCGAGATTGCTGTGCCGCAGGGCCTGAAGCGTTTCCGTGCCGATGCCCGAGCGGTCTCCGGTCATGACTGCGGCGCCGAAAGCGCCGGTCTCGCCCGGAAGGGCCGTTCGCACGCGCGCGGAAATGGCGTGACGCAGCCGCAGGACGCGCTGGCCGCCATCCGCCGGAGCCAGCCGCAGAACCGGCGTGCGGGTGTAGCCCACCGCGCCCAGTCTCAGGAACCAGGCGTGGCGGCGGAAGTCGACCCCCCCGGGTTCGGCTGCGCCTGCGGGCGCGGAGAGGTGCCCGGTCAGCAGCGCGATGTCGCCGGGCTGCGGCGCCGGGATGTCGTCCTGCCCATGCAACGCGACGCGCACCCGCAAGGGCGTCTTCACGGGCGAGACCCGTTCGAGCACGACCCGGTCGAGCGTCAGGCGCAGCGCATCGGAGGCCGAGCGATCGATCCCCACGACCCGCCCCTCGATCGGGCCGTAGTAGCGAAAGCCGATCTGCGGCCCGGCCACCAGATGCGCGCGCGCGCCCGCCAGCGCCACCCCCAGCGCCATCAGCGCAACCGCGACGGCAAGCGATGCGAGCCACACCGCGCGGCGCCGCGACAGCGCCAGCAGACCGCAGCCCGCGCAGCCAGCAAACGCCAATACCCAGACCGGCGGCTCGGACGGCCAGGCGAAATAGAGGCCGATGCCGGCGCCCAGGGCCACCGGGCACCAGGGAAACAAATGGCCGCGCTGCGCGGTCAGCGCCTGCGTCAGCCGTTCCCCGATCCGCCCCATACTTGCCCCTGACCCGTCCGCTGGTTAAGGAACCGGCAAACCTTATGCTCCCCTTGGTTACCGAGAGGTTAAATCCCATGACCGTCGTCACCCGTTTCGCGCCGTCGCCCACCGGCTACCTGCACATTGGCGGCGCACGCACGGCGCTGTTCAACTGGCTCTATGCCCGCGGTCGCGGCGGCAAGTTCCTGCTGCGCATCGAGGATACCGACCGCGCGCGCTCGACCCCGGAGGCCACCGAGGCGATCCTCAAGGGGCTCGACTGGCTCGGTCTCGATCACGACGGCGAGGTGGTGAGCCAGTTCGAGCGCGCCGACCGTCATGCCGAGATCGCCAACGAACTGCTCGCCAAGGGCGCGGCCTACAAGTGCTTCTCGACCCAGGACGAGATCACCGCCTTCCGCGAAGAGGCGAAGGAGGCGGGCCGCTCGACCCTGTTCCAGAGCCCGTGGCGCGATGCCGACCCGGCCAGCCATCCCGATGCGCCCTACGTCGTCCGCCTCAAGACCCCGACCGAGGGCGAGACGGTGATCGAGGACGAGGTGCAGGGCCGCGTGGTGATCCGCAACGACCAGCTCGATGACATGATCCTGTTACGCTCGGATGGCACCCCGGTCTACATGCTGGCGGTCGTCGTCGACGACCACGACATGGGCGTGACCCATGTGATCCGGGGAGACGATCACCTGAACAACGCGGCGCGGCAGATGGGCATCTACACGGCGATGGGCTGGCCGCTGCCGGTCTATGCCCACATCCCGCTGATTCACGGCCCCGATGGCAAGAAGCTCTCGAAGCGGCACGGCGCGCTCGGTGTCGACGAATACCAGAAGATCGGCTACCCGGCGGCGGGCATGCGCAACTACCTGGCAAGGCTCGGCTGGAGCCATGGCGACGACGAGTTCTTCACCGATGCGCAGGCCATCGAGTGGTTCGACCTGTCGGGAATCGGCAAGTCCGCGGCCCGGTTCGACTTCAAGAAGCTGGAGAATCTCTGCGGCCAGCACATCGCCATCGGCGACGATGCTGCACTGCTGCAAGAAATCGAGGCCTATCTTGACGCGGCGGGAAAGCTTGCCCTCACGGAAGCGCAGCGCGACGGATTGCTGCGCGGCATGTACTGCCTCAAGGATCGTGCGAAAACATTCCCGGAACTGCTTGAAAAAGCACATTTCATTCTGGCGGACACCCCGCTTGTGCCGGACGAGAAAGCCACCAAGGCGCTCGATGCAGTATCCCGTGGTATACTGGCTGCGTTGACGCCGCAGCTGCAAAATGCTAGCTGGTCGCGGGAAGAACTCGAAGGGGAGATGGGCGCTTTCGCAGAGGCACAGGGGACGAAGTTCGGCAAGCTCGCCGCCCCCCTGCGTGCCGCTCTGGCAGGACGCGCCGTGACCCCGAGCGTTTTTGACATGATGCTGGTGCTCGGCAAGGAGGAGAGCCTCCGTCGCATCGAACACGCAGCCACCTCTGAGACGGGGTAACGGCCTGAAGGGAGCGTTTCGAGAAACGGCTCGCCAAGGCCATGTGAGACTATATCGCCCCGGGCGCGCCAGGCGCCGGGGCCCTTTCGAAAGGAACGACGAAGCATGGCTGAAACTCCGACGAAAAATGCGACGCTGACGATCGACGACCAGACCTACGATCTGCCGATGTACTCGCCCACCGCGGGCCCGGACGTTCTCGACATCCGCAAGCTCTACGCGCAGGCCGGCGTGTTCACCTACGACCCGGGCTTCACCTCGACCGCGAGTTGTGACAGCACCATCACCTTCATCGACGGCGACAAGGGCGAGCTGCTGCACCGCGGCTACCCGATCGACCAGCTGGCCGAGAAGTCGCATTATCTCGAGGTTTGCTACCTGCTGCTCTACGGCGAACTGCCCTCCGCCGCCGAGCTCGAGAAGTTCGAGAACACCATCACCCGCCACACCATGCTGCACGAGCAGATGCAGTATTTCTTCCGGGGCTTCCGTCGTGACGCGCACCCGATGGCGACCATGGTCGGCGTCGTCGGCGCCATGTCGGCCTTCTACCACGACAGCACCGACATCAAGGACCCCAAGCAGCGCGAGATCGCCTCGCACCGCCTGATCGCCAAGATGCCGACCATCGCGGCCTGGGCCTACAAGTACTCGATCGGCCAGCCCTTCGTGTACCCGCGCAACGACCTGAGCTACGCGGCCAACTTCCTGCACATGTGCTTCAGCGTGCCGGCCGAGCCCTACCACGTGAACCCGATCCTGAGCCGCGCGATGGACCGGATCTTCACCCTGCACGCCGACCACGAGCAGAACGCCTCGACCTCGACCGTGCGCCTGGCCTCGTCCTCGGGCGCCAATCCCTTCGCCTGCATCGCGGCCGGCATCGCCTGCCTCTGGGGCCCGGCCCACGGCGGCGCCAACCAGGCCTGCCTCGAGATGCTGAAGGAAATCGGCACCCCCGACCGCATCCCCGAGTTCATCGCCCGCGCCAAGGACAAGAACGATCCGTTCCGCCTGATGGGCTTTGGCCACCGCGTCTACAAGAACTTCGACCCGCGCGCGACGGTGATGAAGCAGTCCGCCGACGAGGTGCTCGACCTGCTCGGCATCGAGAACAACCCGATCCTCGCCACCGCCAAGGAGCTTGAGAAGCAGGCGCTGGAGGATCCCTACTTCGCCGAGAAGAAGCTGTTCCCGAACGTCGACTTCTACTCGGGCATCATCCTCGAGGCGATGGGCTTCCCGACCTCGATGTTCACCCCGATCTTCGCCCTGTCGCGGACCGTGGGCTGGGTGTCGCAGTGGAAAGAACAGCTCGCCGATCCGCAGCACAAGATCGGCCGCCCGCGCCAGCTCTACCTCGGCAGCACCGCGCGCGACTACACCGATATCGAGACCCGCTGACGCGTCGGTCTTGCGTGAGACAGGAAAGCCGCCCCTCGGGGCGGCTTTTTTCGTGGTTGCGTGGGCGGTTTGCCCGCCGCTTTGCGGCGTGGCATGGGCCGGATGCCTCCGGCGGGAGTATTTTGGACGAAGAGAAGCAGGGGCGCCGGAGTGGGGCCTATTGTGCTGGCTGAGGGGGCGGAGGCGCTTGGGCTGTTCGGGGGTTTTTGTCCCAGCGTTGCGCTGTGTGGGGCGCGCTGGATGCCTCCGGCGGGGATATTTTTGGCCAGAAGAAGACAGGGGCGCCGGCATGGGGAGCGGCGCGCCCTGTGGGGCTGTGGCTGGGGTCAGCGGCCTTCGAAATGCGGCGGGCGCTTTTCGAGGAAGGCGACGATGCCTTCCTTGAAATCGCGGGTCTTGCCGCATTCGCCCTGCAGGCGGGATTCGATGCCGAGCTGGCCGGCGAGATCGTTCTCGAAGGCGCCGCGCAGCGCGGTTTTGATGCGGGCATAGGCCTCGGTCGGGCCCTTCGCCAGATAGGCCGCGCGGGCCTGCCAGACCGCCTCGAACTCGGCATCGGCCACCGCCTCCCAGATCATCCCCATGGCGTCGGCCTGGCGGGCCGAGATGCGGTCGGCGAAGAGCGCCGCGCCCATCGCCTTGGCGAGCCCCATCTGGCGCGGCAGCGCCCAGGTGCCGCCGGCATCGGGGATCAGGCCGATGCGGGTGAAGGCCTGCATGAAGAAGGCGCTCTCGGTGGCGATCACCACGTCATGCACCAGCGCGAGGTTGGCGCCGGCGCCCGCCGCCGCGCCGTTCACCGCCGCGATGGTCGGCACCGGGCAATCGACGATGGCGTTGAGCATCGGCTCGTACTCGTCGCGCAGCACGCGCTCGAGATCCATGTTGGCGGCGGTCTCGCGGTCGCCGAGATCCTGCCCCGAGCAGAACGCCTTTCCGGTGCCTGTGAGCACCACCACCCGCGCATCGCGGCCGGCCTGCTGCACCGCGTGGGTGATCTCGGCCCGCATCTGGGTGTTGAGCGCGTTCATCACGTCGGGCCGCGACAGGGTGATGACCGCCACGTCCTCGGCGAGCTTGTAGGTGATGGTGTCGTACTGCATGGGGTGCCTCCTGCCTCTCGCGCCTCTCCGCGTCGGCCGCCATCAAACAGGCAAGCCCTGCGGTTGGCAAAGGCAAACGCGGCGTCACATGCGCGCCGCCAGCGCGGAAATCAGCGCCCGGGCCTCGGCGGTCGGTTGCTGCTCGCGCCGGAGATAGACCGCGCCGTCGATGGTGCGGGCCAGCAGCCCCGCCTCGACCATGCTGCGGCGCAGCTGAGCGGCGTCGCGGAAGGCGGTGAGCGTGTCGATACGGGCGCTGATCGCGCGCTCCGACATCTCTTCGCGCGCGGGCAGCCGGGCCCAGAGCGCCCAGAGGCAGAGCCATTGCATCTGCGTCCGCCCGGGGAAGCGCATGAGCCGCCCCTGCCCGTCGAAATAGCGCAGCGCCTTTTCGACGCGCTTCGTGTCGGGCTTCGGCGCGGGCGTGCTCTGGCTGCGCAGGTGCTGGTAGTTGCGATAGCCCGCCGCGCGGGCGATCTGCCCCAGCATTTCGAGATGCGAGGGCGGGTTGGGCAGGCTCGCGCGCAAGGCGCGGGCGAATTGCGACAGATCGTCGATCTGCAGGGAAATCACGTCACGGGTCATCAGGTCCTCCGGATCCGATACCGCGCCCCTTTTTCGAGGGGTGGAGGTCCGCCCTTGTCCGTCGGGTATCGCCGGGAACGTGGATCAGCGACGAGGAAGGCAGGTTTAGCAAGTGGCGGCGCCTGGGTGAACTGCGGACCCTGCCCGTGACATAGCAGGCCCGGGTCCGCAGGTCTATGGCGCGCGCGGTCTCAGTCCTTGAGGATCTGTTCGAGCCGCGCCTTTTCGGCATCGCTGAGCCCGGCCTCTGTGCTTGCCGTCGCGCGCGAGCGGCCGCGAATGTAGAACGCCCCGGTGGCCATGGCGAAGAGGAAGAGCAGCGGCCCCGCGGCCCAAAGCAGCCAGTTCCAGCCGCCGGTGGTGGGCTTCAGCAGCACGAACTCGCCGTAGCGGTCGACGATGTAGGCGACAACTTCCTCGTTGCTCTCGCCCTCCATGATGCGCTCGCGCACCAGCAGGCGCAGGTCGCGGGCGAGAGAGGCGTTGGAATCGTCGATGTTCTCGTTCTGGCAGACGAGGCAGCGCAGCCCCTGGGAGATCTCTCGCGCCCGCGCCTCGAGCGTCGGGTCGGAGAGGATCTCGTCGGGCTGCACCGCCTGCGCGACGCTGGCGACGAGGACGAAGGCCAGGGTGAGCAGCGAGCGCATCATTCGGCGGGCACTCCCTTGGCCGGCACGGTCTTGCGGGCGCCCGCGGCGACGCGGAAGCGGCGGTCGGAGAGGCTCAGAAGGCCGCCCAGGGCCATCAGGATGCAGCCGCCCCAGATCCAGTTGGCCAGCGGCTTGATATAGACCCGCATCGTCCAGCCGCCGTTCTGCTGCGCATCGCCGATCACCACGTAGACGTCACGCAGGAAGCGGTAGTCGATGGCGGCCTCGGTGGTGGGCATCTTGGCAACCGGGTAGTCGCGCTTTTCCGGGTAAAGATGGGCGATCTCCTGACCGTCCTCGCGCACCGCAACCTCGCCCATGGTGGAGAAGTAGTTCGGGCCACGCACCCGCTCGACACCCAGAAGCTCGAACTCGTAGGCGCCGAGCGTGAAGGGCTCATTGATCTGCGCGACGCGGATGTCCTCCTGTTGCCAAGCCATCAGCCCGGCGATGCCGGCCATGCAGACGCCAAGCCCGGCATGAGCGACGGCCTTACCCCAGTCGGCGCGCGGCAGGCGCAGAAGACGGCCGTAGTCGCGGCTCTTGCCGATGCGGCTCAGAAGGTCGGTAACCGATCCCGCCACCAGCCATGTGCCGAGGAAAAGACCCACGGGGCCAAGCAGGCTGCGCCCGGTCTGGATGGCCCAGAACAGGCCGGCCACGGCAATCGCCAGCACCAGAGCGGGCGCCAGCTGGCGCATGACGCGACCCGCCTTGCCACGCTTCCAGCTCAGCATCGCACCGATCGGCAGCAGCAGCCCGAGCAGCACCATGAAGGGGGTGAAGGCCATGTTGAAGAACGGCGCGCCCACCGAGAGTTTGCGACCGAACAGCATCTCGGCCACCATCGGCCAGAGCGTGCCGACGAAGACCACGAAGCAGGCCACGGCGAGCAGGATGTTGTTGGCCACCAGCGCGGATTCGCGGCTGACGATGCCGAACACGCCCTTGGCCTGCATCACCCCCGCGCGGGCGGCGAACAGCGTCAGCGCACCGCCGGTGAAGATCACCAGAATGGCGAGGATGAAGACGCCGCGCTCGGGATCGGTGGCGAAGGCATGCACCGAGGTCAGAAGGCCGGAGCGGACGATGAAGGTGCCCATCAGCGAGAAGCCGAAGGCGAGGATGGCCAGCAGGATGGTCCAGCTCTTCAGTGCCTCGCGCTTCTCGACCACGATGGCGCTGTGCAGCAGCGCGGCGGCCAGCAGCCAGGGCATGAAAGAGGCGTTCTCGACCGGATCCCAGAACCAGAAGCCGCCCCAGCCGAGCTCGTAATAGGCCCACCACGAGCCGAGCGCGATGCCGATGGTCAGGAACATCCAGCTCAGGAGCGTCCACGGCCGCACCCAGCGCCCCCAGGCGGCATCGACCCGGCCCTCGATCAGCGCGGCGACGGCGAAGCTGAAGCAGATCGAGAGGCCGACATAGCCGAGGTAGAGGAAGGGCGGATGGAAGGCGAGCCCGGGATCCTGCAGCAGCGGGTTCAGGTCCTGACCGTCGAAGGGCGGCACCGCCATGCGCAGGAACGGGTTCGAGGTCAGCAGGATGAAGGCGAAGAAGGCCACGCCGACCATCGCCTGAACGCCCAGCACGCGTGCCCGCAGGGTTGGCGGCAGGTTGCCCCCGAACCACGCTGCCAGCGCCCCGAAGAGCGCCAGGATCAGCACCCAGAGCAGCATCGAGCCCTCGTGGTTCCCCCAGACGCCGCTGATCTTGTAGAGCATCGGCTTGGCCGAGTGGCTGTTGAGCACCACCAGCCGCAGCGAGAAGTCGGAGGTGACGAAGGCGTGGGTCAGCGCCGCGAAGCTGATCAGCACCAGCAGGAACTGCGCGGTCGCGGCGGGTTCGGCGACGGCCATCCAGCCGGGCCAGCGTTTATGGGCGCCGATCATGGGAACCACCGCCTGAACGCAGGCGACGAGAGCGGCGAGAATGAGGGCGAAGTGTCCGAGCTCGGTAATCATGGTGGCACGTGTATACGAAAGCCCACAGACCCGGCCAATGAAAATCACTTTTGACCGGCGTTCACATTGTCGCAATCGCATGTCGGGGCGTGAGGATCGGGTAGGAAGGCTCCGGGACGCGCTGGAGGAGCTTTGAAGGGCGCAAGACCTATCGAAACGTGGCGCCATGCAGAAGATTCGCAAAAAGACCGGAGCCCGCCGGGTCTCGTCGACCCGCGCGGGCACTATTCAAACGGCGCTCACGCAGAGGTCAGCACGACTGCCAGCATCACCGCCCCGCAGCCTCCCGCCACGCCGCCAGCGCCGCGTTGTCATTCGATCCACGCGCCATCGGGGCGTCCTCCGACCGTCCCACCGGCGCCGCTGCCACCACGGCGGCGATCTCGCGGCGGAACTCCTGCCCCTTGGTCTGGTGCCGCGCGCCGAAATAGAACCCAACGATGGCGGTCAGCAGCCACCACATCGGCTCGGGCACCAGTGCCAGCCCCGACATCCGAGCTGCGAACCACTCGGGATCCCACATCGCACTCACGAAGAGCCCCAGCGTGCCAAGCGCCAGCGCCGGGCGTGGCAGGCGGTTGAGCCCGTCCATCACCCGGTCGAAGCGCGACCGTCGCCGGGGCGCGAACTCGGCGGCGAACTGCGCCAACGCCTCGCCGCGCAGCCCCGCCGCGCGTGCGTCCTGCGCCTCGGCATTGACCCGGAAGACCTCGGCCGTCTCGGTCACCACGTTGCGCCCCGAGCCGAAGAGCAGCGCCATCGCCCCGTCGATCACCCCCATGACGCCACCCGCGCGCGGAACTCGGCCTCGGTCAGATGGTAGCGCGGCGAGATGAACTCTTCGGCGCGGCGGATCCAGCCGCCCTTGCCGCCGGCGCGCGAGCGGGCGTATTTGCGGCTCGCCGGGCGGGCATCGGCCAGCGCAAAATAGTAGTTGCGACGCGCGATGCCGTAGGCGTCGGCCATATGCTCCGGCGCGGCAGCGGCAGCGCGGTCGCAGGCAGCAAGGCTCCGCGGCCCGAGCACGCCATCCACCCGCACACCCTGCCCCATCTCGCACAGCAGCCGCTGCAGGATCTTCACAGCGTTGGCGCCTGCGTTCACATACATGTCGAAGACCGACGCCTGCAGCAGCTCGGGCAGCTCACCGATCCGCGGGCGGAAGAAATAGTGCTGCAGAAAGATCTCCACCGCCTGTTCGCGGCTCAGAAGGCGCACGTCGGCGGCATCGACATCGCCATCGCGGTCGAGATCCATCCCCAGCCGTCGCAACGTGTGGATGGTGACGCCGAACTTGGTGGCGCCGCCGGGATCGTCGGGGTCGTTGACGTACCCGCCTTCGCGCAGGACGATTTCGTCGGCCATCTGCCGGATACGGCTGCTCACGCTCATGCTGTTCTCCCGATCTAGGAAACGGTTGCGAGAGGGTTCCCTTTTGCCGAGAAGGCTGGTTCCCTCGCCCTACACTCCGCCAGAGCGGCGTGAACGAGAGATGACCGCAGCGCACGGAGCCCGCATGGCCGACACGCCCACCGCCAAGGAAATCATCGCCCTGCTCGGGCTCGAGCCGCATCCCGAGGGCGGCCACTATCGCCAGACATGGATGGCCGACGCCGCGCCGGGAGACCGGCCGGCGGGTACCTGCATCTACTTCCTGCTGCAAGCGGGCGAGCGCAGCCACTGGCACCGGGTCGATGCCGACGAGATCTGGCTCTGGCACGCGGGCGCGCCGCTGATCTTGTCGATGTCCAAGGAGGATGCGGGCCCGCGCGAGGATCATCGCCTCGGGCCGGACCTGCGCGGGCCCGAGCGCCCCCAGATCATCGTGCCGGCGCATCACTGGCAGGCGGCCGAGAGCCTCGGGGCGTGGACTCTGGTGAGCTGCACCGTCTCGCCGGGGTTCCGCTTCGACGGGTTCGAGCTGGCCGCGCCGGGCTTCGCCATCGACTGACCGCGACGGGATGCGGCGCGGCGGCGCGATGCTGCATCATCCGTTCGCCGTCGCACGCCCGGTGCCGGGCGCGGAGCGCGGCCCCGGTCTCGCGGCTGACCATAAAGCGCCCCTTCCTTTCCGCGCGAGAGCGGTTATCTCTGGGCCATGACCCTGCATATCCCCTTCGACAACAGCTACGCCCGCCTGCCCGGCGCCTTCTACACCAAGCTCAAGCCCGCCACCGTGGCGCAGCCGAAGCTTGTGGCGTTCAACGAAACGCTGGCTGGCGAGCTTGGCATCTCGGGCACCGACGACCCGCGGCTCGGCCCGGTCTTTGCCGGCAACGTGCTGCCCGAAGGCGCCGACCCGCTGGCGCAGATCTATGCCGGGCACCAGTTCGGAGGCTTCTCGCCGCAGCTTGGCGACGGGCGGGCACATCTGCTGGGCGAGGTGGTCGACCAATCAGGCATCCGTCGCGACATCCAGCTCAAGGGCTCCGGCCCCACGCCCTATTCGCGGCGCGGCGACGGGCGCGCCTGGCTTGGGCCGGTGCTGCGCGAATACGTGGTTAGCGAGGCGATGCACGCACTCGGCGTGCCGACGACCCGCGCATTGGCCGCCGTCCGCACCGGCGAAGACATCCTGCGCGAACGCCCCCTGCCCGGCGCTGTCCTCACCCGCGTGGCGCAGAGCCATATCCGCGTTGGCACCTTCCAGCTGTTTTCCTCGCGCGGGCAGTATGACGAGCTGCAGACGCTCTACGATTACACCGTTGATCGCCACTATCCCGGCGTGACGAGCCCCGACGCGCTGCTCGCAGCGGTCTGCGAGCGGCAGGCGGCGCTGGTGGCGCAATGGCTCAGCCTCGGTTTCATCCATGGCGTGATGAACACCGACAACTGCACGCTTTCGGGCGAGACCATCGATTACGGCCCCTGCGCCTTCATGGACCGCTACGACCCGAACCAGGTGTTCTCGTCGATCGACCGCTACGGGCGCTACGCCTATTCCGCCCAGCCTGACATCATCGTCTGGAACATGGCCCAGCTCGCCACCGCGCTGGTGCCGCTGATGCCGGACGCCGATGACGGGGTGAAGGCCTTCACCGAGATCGTGCACGGCATGGCGGATCTGTTGCGCGCCGAGTGGCTCAAGCGCTTCGCCGCCAAGATCGGCATCGCGTCGCCCGAGCCGCAGGACGCGGCGCTGATCGGCGAGCTGCTCGAGCTGATGCACAAGGGTCAGGCCGATTTCACCAACACGTTCCGGGCGCTGCTGGAAGACGGCGCGCGCGACCAGGTCACGGATCGCGAGGCGTTTGACGGCTGGGAGCGCCGCTGGCGCGAGCGCATCAAGGACGAGCCCGATCCCGAGGGGCTGATGCGCCGGAGCAATCCCGCCTTCATCCCGCGCAACCACCGGATCGAGCAGATGATCGCCGCCGCGGTCGAGGGCGACGAGCGCTATTTCCATCACCTGAACGCGGTGCTGGCGCGGCCCTATGACGACCAGCCCGAGGCTGAGGAACTGCGCCGCCCGCCGACCGAAGATGAGGTCGTCCCGGCAACTTTCTGCGGCACCTGAAACAGGCTCAGCGGCGGTTGATCAGCACGATCCCCGCCGCCACCAACACCAGCGCGCCAAGGAAGTTCGGCCCGACCGGCTCGCCCAGCACCAGCCAGCCCATGGCCACCGCCAGCACCGGCGACAGGAAGCTGAAGGCGGCGACGTCGGAGGCGCGGTAGCGCTTCATCAGGCCCATCCAGAAGGTGAAGCCGACGCCCACCACCACCACGCCCTGGAACAGCACCCCGCCCCAGTGCAGCAGGCCCGGATCCCGCAGCGGCGGGCCGAAGAGCGGCGCCAGCACCGGCAACAGCAGCGCCGAGACCGCGACCTGCCACATCAGCTGCGCCTCGGCGCTGAGCCGTTCCGCCTGCCCCAGCCGCACGGTGAGGATGATCCCCGCCCAGAGCAGCGCCGCGATCAGCGCCAGCGCATCGCCGCGCCAGTCCCCGGCGCTGCGGCTCTGCGGATCCCAGAGCGCCCAGCCGACCCCGGCCATCGCCAGCACCAGCCCCAGCATCCGGCCCCGCGTCAGCCGCTCTCCCGGCAGCCAGAGATGCGCCGCAAGCGCCAGCCAGACCGGCATCGAGTAGAACACGATCGAGCCGCGCGACACGGTGGTGTAATCAAGCGCGATGAAGAGCGCCACGAATTCGGCCGAGAACAGCAATCCGAGCAGCAGCCCGGCGGCCTTGGCCTGCCCCATGCCGGACAGTGCGCCGGGGCGGCGCCAGGCGATCCAGAACCCCAGCACCAGAACCCCGATGGCCGAACGCAGCCCGGCTGAAAAAACCGGCGAAATGCCGGTATTGGTGAGTTTCACGACGACCTGGTTGAACGCCAGCAGTGTCGAGAACCCGATCAGCCCCGCCGCGCCGGCGAGATCCATGGAATTGCGCGTAGTCATGCCCTCGGCTCAACACCGATCCGCGCGGGGCGTCAAGCAGATGCCCGCCCCTCGGGCGTTCGCGTTTTTCCTTCCCCCGCGCGGGGGCTTTCTGCCAAGGTGAAGCCAACGGGCACAATTCCGGGAGGAGGAAATCATGTCTTTGATGGGTACGCTGGCGAAGCTCGCCATCGGCTATGCGGCGGCGCGCGGCGTCGACAAGCTCTCGGGCGGCGCCGGCATCGGCGCGCTGCTAGGCGGCGGCGCGCAGGTCAAGGGCAGCGAGCCCGGCACCGAGCTGCAGGCGCAGATGGGCAAGATGTGGTCCGGCGACGCCGCCACGCCGCTGCAGGAGATGATGGCCAAATTCCAGGAGACCGGCGCCGCCAACCCGCTGCAGGAGATGATGACCAAGCTGCAGGAGGGCGGCTTCGGCGCGATGTTCGGCGCGGCAGGACTCTCGCCCTCGGATGTCAGCGGCAACAAGGGCGGCCTGCTCTCGGCGCTTTCGGGCGAAGGCGGAGCGGGGCTGCCGGCGATGTTCGCTGCCGCTGGTGGCGCCGCCGCGATGAGCGGCAAGGGCGTGGGCGCGATGCTCGATCAGGTCAGCGCCGCCGGCACCCCGCCCGAGGCCGAGCAGGCGGCAGGACTGATGCTGCGCGCGATGATCCAGGCGGCGAAATCCGACGGCGGCATCGACAAGGCCGAGCAGGCCAAGATCCTCGAGACCGTGGGCGAGGATGCCTCCGCCGAGGACCTCGCCTTCGTGAAGACCCAGCTGGCCGCCAAGGTCGACCCCGAGGCGCTCGCCAAGGACACGCCAGAGGCGCAGAAGGCTCAGGTCTATGCCGCCTCGCTGATGACGATCCGGGTCGATACCGATGCCGAGGCCGAGTATCTCGACCGGCTGGCCAAGGCGATGGGCCTGTCGGAGCTGGTGGTCAACCAGCTGCACATGCAGATGGGATTGCAGCCGCTCTATTCCTGAGCCAGTGTGAGCCACAGTTCCGCCCCGTCCGGCGCATGCCGGGCGGGGCTGTTTTTTGCCCGGATACAGGAGATCTCCATGCCGCGTTCGTCCCGCTTCGGCATTGCGCTGGCCGCCTTCGGCGCGCTGGTGCTGACCCCGGATGCACTGCTGATGCGGCTGTCGCAGCTCGATGGCTGGCAGATGCTGGCTTGGCGCGGCTTTGGCGTGGGCGCGATGTTCTGGCTGGCCTGGCTGCTGCTTGCACGCCGCGAGGCGCCGCTGCACCGGCTGCTGCGCCCGGCGGGGCTGGTGCTGGTCGTGGCACAGTATTTCAACGCCACGCTCTTTCCCCTCGGCATTGCCGCCGCGCCCGTGGCGGTGGTGCTGCTGGCTGTCGCGACCATGCCCGTCTGGGCGGCGCTGCTGTCGCGGCTGGTGCTCGGCGAGCCCACCAGCCGCGCCACCTGGGGCGCCATCGTGGCGGTGCTGGCGGGCATCGGCATCGCGGTCTCGGGCCATGGCGATCTGGCGGTGAACCGCGCCGCGATGATTGGTGCGCTCTGCGGGCTCGGCGTGGCGCTGAGCCTTGCGACCACCTTTGTCAGCCTGCGCCGCGCGCCCGAGCTGCCGCTCTTGCCGGCGCTTGGCACCGGAGCGCTGCTGGCGGGGCTCACCGGCCTGCTGATCGCAGGGCCGGGGCGCATCGGCGATGGCAACGTGGCGGCGATCCTCGTCACCGCGCTGGTGATCCTGCCGGCCTCGTTCTTCTCGCTCTCGCAAGCCTCGCGCTACACGCAGG
>NZ_JBYNAH010000423.1:0-1565 GCF_059781815.1 Salipiger sp.
TCACATCCGGCGATGCCGATGCGCTGGAAAAGGTTCTCGAGGACCGCCTCGACCGGCTCTATGTCGCCAAGGTCTATCTGCAATCCGATGCCGCGACGGCCAATACGGAGGCCCTGCGCCAGGTAGTCGATGATCTTGCCGACACCGAATACGAAAAACACCGCGCGACAGACGTGGATGGCGAGACCGAGCGGGGTCAGGTCCATTGAGCGCCCGCATGGGAAAAGCGCGGATCGCCACAGGGGTCTTTCTGGTAACGCTGGTGACCGGGGCCATGGGCTATACGATCGCCTCGGCGGTGCTGACCTACCAGGATCTCGGCTTCGGGTCCGAGATCGACTTTGCCTATATCGCGCAGAACTACATGGCGATCCTCGATCGCCGCCCGGAGGACGCGCAACTTATTCACCTGATCATCGGCAGCTTCGCCGCCGCCGGCCTGATGCTGAGCCTCGCCCTCTCGGGGTCCGCCCTGACACGCTTTGGCCAGACCCATTGGCAGAGCGCGCGCGAGATGAAGGCCAATGGCTTCTTCGGGGCGCCCGGGACCGGGTTCATTCTTGGCAAGCTCGGTACTCCTAAATCCCGCGGGAAATACATCTGCTCTAAAGTCTTTCCACATGCTCTGATCGTGGCCCCCACGGGTCGCGGCAAGACCACGGGCTTTGTCATTCCGAACCTGCTGACCTGGCAAGGCTCCGCCGTGACGCTCGATGTGAAGGGCGAGTGTTTCGAGGCCACGGCCCGGCACCGCGCCGCCCAAGGTGACAAGGTCTATCGCTTTGCCCCTACCGATTGGGAGGGCAAGCGCACGCATCGCTACAATCCGCTCCTGCGCATCTTCGAACTGAAAGACCCCGCGCGCCAGCAAATGGAATTGCAGCTCCTCGCGACGCTGTTCCTGCAGAGCGACAATGACCGGGTGCAGGGCCTTCTCAAAGGCGGGATCGATCTCTTCGTGGCGGCAGGGCTCTTGGCCTTCCAGCGCAAGCGTCCGACCTTGGGCGAGATCTACCGCATCGCCGCCTCGGGCGGGAACAAGCAAAAGGAGTATTTCGCGCGGGGCCATGAGGTGGACAACAGGGCCGCCAAACTGATCTTCACGCGGCTGGCCTCGACCAACAATGACACCCTGACCTCTTACGTCTCGCTCCTGATGACATCGGGGCTCGACCAATGGCAGAACCCGGCCATCGACGAGGCGACGGCGGTGTCGGACTTTGATTTCCGAACGATCCGCAAGAAACCCTTTTCGGTCTATCTCGTCGTCCAGCCTCTTATGGTGAAACCCCTCGCGCCATTGATTCGGCTGTTCTTTTCCGATCTCCTTTCTGCCATGCAGGAAAAGGACCCCGGACCGGACGAGCCCTGGCCGGTGATGATCATGCTCGATGAGTTCAATCGCCTCGGCAAGATGCCCATCGTAGTCGAGAGCATCGAGACCTTGCGCACCTATCGTGGTCACCTGGCTGTGGTCACCCAAACCATCCCCGCCCTTGATGAAATCTACGGCGAGAACACCCGCCGCGCGCTGCAGGGCAATGCCGGCGTGAAGCTCTACCTGA
>NZ_JBYNAH010000424.1:0-1555 GCF_059781815.1 Salipiger sp.
ATCCGGCCCCACCTTGGCCCACGGCGAGATAATCAACGACATGGTTGGAAAGATGGTCTGGCGCCAGATGCTGGACTTTGCCCGCCAGATCGAATGGGAAGAAGACCGCGACGGCGCCAAAGTGCTGCGTGAGCCGATCGGCCCAGTCCTCACGATCATGACCTTCAACGGGCCTATCGTGCTGATGGGCATGAAAGCGATCCCGGCTTTGCTTGCCGGCAACACCGTTGTCGTCAAATTCGCCCCGGAATCGCAGCTCACCATGCGCCTGATCGGAGAGGCCGTAATCGAGGCGGGATTTCCGGAAGGCGTGGTCTCGCTGCTGGCGGCAGACACGCCAGTCACGCAGCACCTTGTCAGCCATGACAAGATCGACCTCGTCTCGCTCACCGGCGGAACTTCGATCGGAATCGACGTGGTCAAGCGCACGGCCGATCGCTTGGCGCGCACGATCATGGAACTGGGCGGCAAGTCGCCCGCGATCCTGCTCGACGATGTGGATCTCGATCAGGCCATGGAAACTCTGGTCGGCGGTTCGACCGGTTTCATGGGGCAAGTCTGCGTCAATCTATCGCGCGTGTTGGCTCCTAAAGATCGCTACGACGAAGTCGTTGGCGCGCTTGCCGAGCGCTACAAGACGATCACTCTGGGCGACCCGCTTTCTCGAGATGTCGATCAAGGCCCGATGGCGGTCGAGCGCGGTCGCGATCGGGCAGAGGCCTATGTGGCAGGGGCATTGAGCGAAGGTGCCGAAATTGCTGCCGGCGGCAAACGGCCGGAGGGCTTCCAGCGCGGGTACTGGTATGAGCCGACCCTGCTCCGCGCTGTCGACAACCAAATGACAATTGCTCGCGAGGAGGTGTTCGGACCGGTGACGGTCGTCATTCCCTATGAAGGCGATGGCGAGGCACTCGCGATAGCAAATGACAGCGACTTCGGACTTGCCGCGTCTATCTACTCGACGGATCAGGATCGCGCCTGGGAAATGGCGCGACGCCTGCAATCTGGCACGGTAGCTATCAACATGGCCGGCATTAGCTTTGCCGCACCGTTCGGCGGCTACAAGAAGTCAGGCTGGGGAAAGGAGTGCGGTCCGGAAGGCATCCTTGCCTTCACGCAAGTCAAGCAGGTGGTTGAAGCATAGCCCGTTTTAGGTGCGGCTATAACCGTCCGTCGTCAGGACATTTGTCACGGACTGAATGTTGACCGTTGGGTCGCGACCGGAACGGTCGAGTGGGTTGACCGATACAGCAACGTCATGCGTTGCTGCCCATCCACGCAGAGAATCAACGGCTTCGGGACGATTTCGGAAGAGTTGCTGGTGCCGCTTACGTGACTCGAACACGTGACCCCATCATTACGAATGATGTGCTCTACCAACTGAGCTAAAGCGGCTCCGGCCCTACTAAGGCCCTACTAACTTCATTTCTCCCGATCCAGCCCATTGGTTTCATTCATCATTCCAGCGGTGGCCCGCTAATTACGAATGATGTGCTCTACCAACTGAGCTAAAGCGGCACAGACGACTGCACTTGCGTGCGGTCAAAATTGGAGG
>NZ_JBYNAH010000425.1:0-1554 GCF_059781815.1 Salipiger sp.
TCATGCGGGCGGTGGGGCTGGTGTTCATGTCGAACCTCTTCATCTCGTTGCGTTTGACACGATGATAGAAGGCGCGGGGCGGGTCCTCGTCGGGGCGTGGTTGCAGGAAGTCCTAGGCGAGGTGGGGGTGTCCTTGAGGGGCATGCCGGGTCTCGGCGCGCGGCCTGGTCAGATCCTTGGGTTTTCGACTGGACGGGGTCTTGAATAGTCAGCGAGCGCTGACCACCTAGTTTTCAAGCACGTCGTTGATCAGCGGCGGAAGCATATCGACCTTATCGGCATACGGTGATTCCGGGAACATGACCGGCGCTATGAGGCAGTCGAAGCCGACAGGCACAGGGCCTGGTGGATAACACGAATCCCTGAAAGGACAGAGGCTCTGCGGAGGCGCAACCTCTGGCTCACTAGCTGTCGGCACATCGCATCTGGTGGGTGCTGGACCTTCGGGTCCTAACCGCGTTTGGCCTGAAGAGGCCAGGATGTCGGGGCTAATGCGGGAGAATGGACGCCGCCCGCCGCACTGATGGTCCGCAGTGCTTGGCCCTTATGGTTGCACGTTATACGGAGCTCGTATTGCACATCCCCCGCCATCTTCTGGGTCGGCGCGTTCGCCGACTTCTGTCTTCTCTGCTTGAGAAGCGTCACAGAAGGTGGCGGGGGATTAGACGATTCCAGAGCTCTCGCGAGAGAGCGAGAAAGTCCCAGTAACATTCAGGCGCCAACACCACGTGGGCTCGCTTCATGGATCGTGTCAGTGACTTGCTCATGGACACGAGGGGCTCTCAATGTTCGAAAAGTCGACATTTCGGTTCCGAAAGCGGTTGCGGTCTGTAACATGTTTGTGACATTGACGCGGCCCACCGTGGCCTTTCGTAGCGCTTCCGGTGCCTTGATTGATCGAGATAGGAGGCCGCGAGTTGCCAGGACAGCCCGAAGACGAGAGGCGATCGTGCCAGACATGCTGACAATCACAAGCGGCGGTGACCTGCGCACCGCCCTGCTAGGCGCCGATCTCGGGAAGCTGCACCTCGCGCTGGAAGAGGCCGAAGGGGCCTCTGCCTTCGCGCTGCTCGATACGTTCGACGGGCAGGTCGCGGCGGCGGGGCTGCTGCTGGTGCTGACCGATGACGGGCTGCATCTTCTCGGGCGGGCCGAGGCGCTGGTGCAGACGCGCGCCGAGCCGGACTTCATCGCCAACATGCCCGCGGGCCCGGTCACCGACAAGCTCGCAGGCATCGTCTCGCCGCTGCGCACGCTGATGACCGTGGCCGAGGGCACGCTTTCGCGGCAGGGGCTGCGGGTGCTCGACGACAACTAGAAGACCCACCTGCGCGGCACGCTCTGGGTGCTCGACGCAGGCAAGGCGGTCTCGGTCTCGGTCTCGGTCTCGGCGCTGAAGCCGCTGCGCGGCTATGACAAGACACTCGGCAAATTCAAGGCGGCGCTGTCCGCGGCGACCGGCAAGGGCAAGGTCGGCACCATGCTCGAGGCCAGTGCCCTGCTGCGCGGCGAGGATCCGGCGCTGATCGGCAAGACCCGCATCGTGATGACGCC
>NZ_JBYNAH010000426.1:0-1553 GCF_059781815.1 Salipiger sp.
CGACGTCGATCGAAGTGTTGCCGCCGGCTGTAAAGCTTTCGATGTGATCTTTGAGAACCTGCGGGTCCTTCTGCAGGACCGAGACCTCACGGTTGGCGAGTTCGTCACAAACTTCGCTGTAGACGTAGCCGTTGCTGGGGCGCCGGTCATAGGTGCTCCACGGCGTGAAATGCAGTGTACGTTGACGGATCGTATCGGGGTCCAGCGCGGTGGTGTTGAACTCGCTGCTGGTGAAATTGATGCAGTTTGCCCGGTCATTGGTGCCGGTCGTACTGAATTCGTCCATCAGATAGTCGGGCAGCGACACCTGAGTTGCATAGGGGATGATCGAAATCGACAGCTTCCCGTCCTCGGTCTTGTCCGCCATCTCTTGCACGAAGTTCTTGGCCGCCACTTTCAGGTTGGCCAGACGATTGTAGCTGTTCATCGAGCCAGAGACGTCGAGAACCAAAGAAATCTCAACATCATCAATGGCTTCTTCGGCGACGCTGGTTGCCGCGCTCGCGATCGAGTCAACATCCCACCACTGCATGAAGTGCATGCCGACATCCATCTGGGCGCTCGCTTCGACCTTGCGGTAGCCTTCGATCGTAACGGCGGTCGCGCCGCAGACATTCGGCGTCACGATGGGCTCACCAACCAGGTACTGGTCCAAGCCTTCCTTCTCGAGGTAGTCGACGACCACGTCCTTGGGGCAAAGGTCCTGGTCCAGGTCGGCCGCCGCCAGTACGGCGCGGTCCAGAGCATATTGCAGACGCGCACGTTCGCGATCGTACCGCATAACGTCCACGGCGAAGCCCGCCGCGGTGAAGATGATCATCAGAAGGAAGAGGGCGAAGATGGTCATCGTCCCGCTTTCCGAGGTCACGAAAGACTCGACGGCGCCCCGGCAGCGGTCTGCCTGGCGCGGTTTCTCCGACCGTGTCGATGTCCATTCAAAATTGCGCATAACGAAATCCTTTTGCCGGCCAAAAGCAGCGAAGCCAGTTCTTCGGAACTTTAATAATTTAGATGTGGATCGTGGCGAGAATTGGGCGTGATCGTCACTATGGTGCTCTTTTTGAATGAAAATCGGCGGCAGTCTGGCCGGGAAGGGCATCTTTGTTTCGTTGCTCGGGACAATTTCTGGAAATCGTAAACGTCCGCGACTCGGCTCGGTTGCTCGAAACGCGCTGTTCATAAATTGATGAAAAAAAGTGCAAATCGCGATTGCAGCTGCTTGCCAAGGGTGCGACAAAACGTCATGACGCTCGACGTCAACCGGCATGGAGGATTTTATGACGGCCATCAAGGAACCCAGCTTTCGGGAGAGTGTAGATCTGATGTTCAACAGGGCGGCTGCCCTGATGGATCTTCCACCCGGGCTTGAGGAAAAGATCCGGGTCTGCAATGCGACCTACACCGTTCGGTTTGGCGTGCGTCTGCGGGGGCAGATCCATACTTTCACCGGCTATCGCTCGGTTCATTCCGAGCATATGGAGCCGGTAAAGGGCGGTATCCGCTATGCGATGGCCGTGAACCAGGACGAGGTCGAGGCGCTTGCCGCGTTGATG
>NZ_JBYNAH010000427.1:0-1292 GCF_059781815.1 Salipiger sp.
GGGTCAGCTCGACCCCCAGCGCATCCAGACCCAGCCCGTCATGGAACGGCTTGCGCCCGGTGGCGACCAGAACGGTGTCGGCCTCGATCACGTGCTCGCTGTCATCCTTGCG
Organism: Salipiger sp.; assembly: GCF_059781815.1. Taxonomy (NCBI): domain Bacteria; kingdom Pseudomonadati; phylum Pseudomonadota; class Alphaproteobacteria; order Rhodobacterales; family Roseobacteraceae; genus Salipiger; species Salipiger sp. The sequence continues at coordinate 113 of NZ_JBYNAH010000427.1, forward strand.
CAGCTTGTAGGTCACCTTGGCCTTGGTCTTGGTGGCCTCGGTCTTTTGCACCGCAGCACCCATGACGAAGTTCAGGCCCTGCTTTTTCAGGATGCGCTGGAAGGTCTTCTGCACCTCGGGGTCCATGCCCGGGGTGATGACGTCGAGATATTCGATCACCGTCACCTCGGCGCCCAGACGCTGATAGACCGAGCCCAGTTCCAACCCGATCACGCCTGCGCCGATCACCAGCAGCTTTTTCGGGATCTTGCCCAGCTCCAGCGCGCCGGTCGAGGTTACGACGACCTTCTCGTCCACTTCGACGCCGGGCAGCGAGGCCGCCTCGGACCCGGAGGCGATGATGATGTTCTTGGCCTCGTGCACCTCATCACCGACCTTGACCTTGCCCGCCCCCGGGATCGAGCCCCAACCCTTGAGCCAGTCGATCTTGTAATTCTTGAACAGGAACTCGAAGCCCTTGGTGTTGGTGTCGATCACGTCCTGCTTGTAGGCCAGCATCTGTTTCCAGTCGACCGAGGGGCTTTTGCCCTTGAGGCCCATCTTGGCAAAGTTGTGCTCGGCCTCGTGCAGCTGATGGCTGGCATGCAGCAGCGCCTTGGACGGAATGCAGCCCACGTTCAGACAGGTGCCGCCCAGCGTCTCGCGCCCTTCGACGACGGCGGTTTTCAGGCCCAGCTGCGCGCAGCGGATGGCGCAGACATAGCCGCCAGGACCGGCGCCGATTACGATGACGTCATAGTTAGCCATTTTGTTCTCCCAAATCCGCGGAGTGTTCTTTTTTGAAAAGGCGACCCACGGGGTGGATCGCCTGGGTGCCTGTTCAGACGGGTGTCAGAACCTTCACCTGAATATGCGCGACGCCGCCACGTTCATGGTGCATGGCCAGCTCTTCCGATTCGATGAAGCTCTGGGCCCGGTCCAGATCGGTAATCTCGAACAGGGCAACCGCATGATCGCGCTGTTCGGGGTCTTTCCAGACGTGCAGATCGACAATCCCGGCCGCCTTGCGCATCGGCGTGTCCTCGCGGAATACCTTCAGCCAGGCGTCGAAATCGGCCACGTCGGCCTGCCAGAGTACATGCGTCGCCATGATCACAGATCCATCAGCAGACGGCGCGGGTCTTCCAGCGCCTCTTTCACGCGCACCAGGAAGGTCACCGCGCCCTTGCCGTCGACGATG
>NZ_JBYNAH010000427.1:1302-1548 GCF_059781815.1 Salipiger sp.
CATGCCCAGAATGCCCGACTGTGGCGGGTTCAGAATGGGTGAGGACATCAGCGAGCCATAAACACCCCCGTTCGAGATGGTGAAGGTGCCGCCCTGCATTTCAGCCATGCTCAGCTTGCCGTCACGGGCGCGCTTGCCCTTCTCGGCGATGGCTTTCTCGATCTCGGCGAAGGACATGCGGTCCGCGTCGCGGATCACCGGAACCACCAAGCCCTGCGGAGTGCCGGCGGCGACGCCCATGTGGAC
>NZ_JBYNAH010000294.1:0-3344 GCF_059781815.1 Salipiger sp.
ACGCACCGCTCACGCCCCGCCCCCGCAGCGCGCGGCCTGCCGCGGAAGACCGCACCCCAGCCCCCTCTCCGACCCCCATCTTCTCTATGTCCCAAATACTCCGGGGGAGTCCGCGCCCTGCGCGGACGGGGGCAGCGCCCCCACCCACGCCGCCACCGCTGCAACACAACCGCTTGCATCCCGCCCGGCTTTCCGCCAGATTATGAACACTTGTTCATTTCCATAACGGCAGGGAGGGCCCGACATGGATTTCGCGCTGAGCGAGGAGCAGACGGCGATCTTCGACATGGCCTACGGCTTCGGCCAGGAACACGTGGCGCCCAACGCCATGGCCTGGGAGGCCGAGGGCACGATCCCGAAAGAGCTCTGGACCGAGATCGGCCAGCTGGGCCTCGGGGGCATCTATGTCAGCGAGGAGAACGGCGGCTCGGGGCTCACCCGGCTCGACGCCACCCTTGTCTTCGAGGCGCTCAGCATGGCCTGCCCGGCGGTGGCGGCCTTCCTGTCGATCCACAACATGTGCGCCAAGATGATCGACCTTTACGGCTCCGAGGATCTGCGCGCGCGCTACCTGCCGAAGGCACTCACCATGGAGACGGTGCTCTCCTACTGCCTGACCGAGCCCGGCTCGGGCTCGGACGCCGCCGCGTTGCGCACCCGCGCCGAGCCCTCGGGCAATGGCTACAGCCTCACTGGCACCAAGGCCTTCATCTCCGGCGGCGGCTATTCCGACGCCTATATCGTCATGGCCCGCACCGGCGATGACGGCCCGCGCGGCATCTCGGCGCTGCTGCTCGACGACGGCACCGAGGGGCTGAGCTTTGGCGGGCTCGAGGCCAAGATGGGCTGGAAGGCCCAGCCCACCCGGCAGGTCCAGATGGACGCCTGCCCGGTGCCCGCAGGCAACCTGCTGGGCGAGGAAGGCAAGGGCTTCCGCTACGCCATGGCCGGGCTCGACGGTGGCCGGCTCAACATCTCGGCCTGCTCGCTCGGCGCGGCGCAGGCGGCGCTTGACGCCACGCTCGCCTACATGGCCGAGCGCCGCGCCTTCGGCCAGAGCATCGACCAGTTCCAGGCGCTGCAGTTCCGCCTCGCCGACATGGAGATCGAGCTGCAGGCCGCCCGCACCTTCCTGCGTCAGGCGGCGTGGAAGCTCGACACCGGCGCGCCGGACGCCTCCAAGTTCTGCGCCATGGCGAAGAAATTCGTCACCGAGGCGGGCTCCAGGGTGGCCGATCAGTGCCTGCAGTTGCATGGCGGCTACGGCTACCTCGCCGATTACGGCATCGAAAAGATTGTCCGCGACCTGCGGGTGCACCAGATCCTCGAGGGCACCAACGAGATCATGCGCATGATCGTCGCGCGCAGCCTGGTCTCGTCCTGACCCGAACACACGCGCAAGGCACCACTCACGCCGCGCCCCGGCGGGCCCTTTCGGGGGCCTGCCACCCCGAACCGACCTGCCGAGGAGCCCCATGAGCGACACCCACATCCGCAAACATGGCCGCGCCGGCCACATCACCCTGACCCGCCCCAAGGCGCTGAACGCGCTGAGCTACGACATGTGCATGGCGATCGAGGCCGCGCTCGACGCCTGGCGCGACGATGACGCGGTCGATCTGGTGATCCTCGACGCCGAGGGCGAGAAGGCGTTTTGCGCCGGCGGCGACATCGCCGAGATCTACCGCGCGGGCCTCAGCGGCGATTTCGACGCCGGTCGCAGCTTCTGGCGCGATGAATACCGCATGAACGCCAAGATGGCGGAGTATCCCAAGCCCATTGTCAGCTTCCTGCACGGCTTTGTCATGGGCGGCGGCGTCGGGCTGGGCGGGCATGTCTCGCACCGTGTGATCGGCGAAAGCGCCCAGATCGCCATGCCGGAATGCGGCATCGGCTTCGTGCCGGATGTCGGCGGCTCGCTGCTGCTGGCCCGCGCGCCGGGGCGGCTCGGCGCCTATCTCGGCCTCACCGCCGCGCGCATGGGGCCGGGCGATGCTCTGCACGCGGGCTTTGCCGATCTCTTCGTGCCCGAGGCGCGCTGGGAGGCGCTCAAATCCGAGCTGGCCGAGACCGGCAGCGTCTCCGCGCTCGACAGCGCCGCTGAGCCCGCACCCGAGAGCCCGCTGGCCGCGGCGCAGGGCGAGATCGACGCGCTCTTCGCCTCCGACAGCCTGCCGGAGATCAAGGCCGCGCTCGATGGGGCCGATGGCGAGATCGCCGCGCGCGCCGCCAAGGCGGTGGGCCGCAACGCGCCGCTCTCCATGGCGGTGACGCTGGCCATGCTGGCCCGTCTGCGCGAGGGCACGCCCGACATCCGCGCCGCCCTGCAACAGGAATACCGCGTCTCGCACCGCATCGTCGAAGAAGGTGACTTCCTCGAGGGCGTGCGGGCGCAGATCATCGACAAGGACCGCAACCCGAGCTGGCGCTTCCCCATCGAGGAGGTGACGGAGGACCGGATCGCCGCCATGCTGGCACCGCTCGGAGAGGCAGAACTGGCGCTCTGAGGGGCGCCGCGAGGGAGGAGAGACACCATGAAGATCGCATTTATCGGGCTCGGCAACATGGGCGCGCCGATGGCCGCCAACCTGGCCAAGGCCGGCCACGAGGTCACCGGCTTCGACGTGGCCGGTGCCAGTGCCGAGGGCGTGGGCACCGCCGCCTCCGCCCCCGAGGCCGCGACCGGCTCGGACGTCGTCATCACCATGCTGCCCAACGGCGCGATCCTGCGCAGCGTCGCGGCGGAAGTAATCCCCGCCATGTCCCCCGGCGCAGTGCTGCTCGACTGCTCGACCGTCGACGTGGAAAGCGCCCGCGCGGTAGCGCAGCAGTCCGAAGAGGCCGGTCTCGGCGCGCTCGACGCGCCGGTCTCGGGCGGCATCGGCGGTGCGGCGGGCGGCACGCTGACCTTCATGGTGGGCGGCTCGGAGGAGGCTTTCGCCAAGGCCAAGCCGCTCTTCGACATCATGGGCCAGAAGGCGGTGCATTGCGGGCCCTCGGGCAATGGCCAGGCCGCGAAGATCTGCAACAACATGATCCTCGGCGTAACGATGATCGCCACCTGCGAGGCCTTCGCGCTGGCCGACAAGCTCGGCCTCTCGCGCGAGGCGATGTTCGACGTAGTCTCGACCTCGTCGGGCTATTCGTGGTCGATGAACGCCTATTGCCCGGCGCCCGGCGTCGGGCCGCAATCGCCTGCCGACAACGGCTATACCCCAGGCTTCGCCGCCGAGCTGATGCTCAAGGATCTGGGCCTGTCGCAGCAGGCCGCCGAGGCGGCGGATGCCGACACGCCCATGGGCCAGCGCGCGCTCGAGCTCTACCGGAGCTTCGTCGAGGAGGAG
>NZ_JBYNAH010000294.1:3354-5180 GCF_059781815.1 Salipiger sp.
GCGCGACTTTTCCGCCATGCTGCCGCGCTTCGAAGAGCGCGGCCGGGGCTGATCCTCGGTTGAGACTTGTGGGGGCGCGGCATCGCGCCCCTCTTTCCGCAGCCCCTCTTTCGCGCCATGCTCCGCGCCATGAGCTGGACCGAGATCCCACCGCAAATCGCCGCGCTGTCACCGCAGGGCCGCGCCGCGCTGGCGCAGCTGTCGCCCTTCGACGCCCCGCGCGGCACCGTGCTGTTCCGCCCCGGCGAGGCCGTGCGCGGCTTCGTCATCGTGCTCTCGGGCCGGGTCGATGTCTGCCTCACCGGACCCACCGGGCGCGACATCCTGCTCTACGCGGTGGAACCGGGCCAGAGCTGCGTGCAATCCACCCTCGGCCTGCTGGGCGGCGAGGACTATTCCGGCGAGGCCATGACCCGCAGTGACAGCCGCCTCGTGCTGATCCCGCGCGCGCTTTTCCTGCGGCTGATGGCTGAGGAGGCGGGCTTTCGCGAGTTCGTCTTCTCGGCCTTCGCGCAGCGCATGCAGAGCATGATGCATCTGCTTGAAAAACTGGCCTTTCAGCGCGTCGAATGCCGCCTCGCCGAAGCGCTCTTGGAGCATGCCGAGGGCGATACCCTGCACGCCACCCACGCCGAGATCGCCACCATGATCGGCTCGGCCCGCGAGGTGGTGTCGCGCCGGCTCGACGCGCTGGCGCGACGCGGCATCGTGGCGCTCGACCGGGGCGCGGTGCGGCTGCTCGACCGCGAGACCCTGCGCGCCATTGCCGCCGCCACCGGCTGAGCCGCGCGTCGTTCCGCTGTCGATTCCCGGCGCGGGCCCTGTTAGAAGGGCGTCAAAAGGACATGGTACATGGTCACGCTCGACATCTTTTCCGACCCGATCTGCCCCTGGTGCTATATCGGCAAATGCCTCCTCGACCGCGCGCTGCTGGAAGAACCGGATCACCCGTTCACCATCCGCTGGCGGCCCTTCATGCTGAACCCCGACATGCCGGCCGAGGGCATGGACCGGCGCGCCTATCTCGAGGCGAAGTTCGGCGGCAAGGAGGGCGCGGTGCAGGCCTACATGCCGGTGGCCGAGCACGCCGCGAGCGCCGGGCTGACGCTCAACCTCGACGCCATTGAGACAACCCCCTCGACCGTGGATGCCCATAGGCTGATCCACTGGGGCGGCATCGAGGGTGTGCAGACCGCCGTGGTCTCCTCGCTGTTCCAGGCCTATTTCGTCGGTGGCCGCGATATCGGAGACCGCGAGGTTCTGGCCGATATCGCCGATGGTTGCGGGCTCGACGCCAGCCTGATCCAGCGCCTGCTGGCCTCCGATGCCGACCGGCGCGAGATCGTCGAGATGGACGCCACCGCGCGTGGCATGGGCGTGACCTCGGTGCCGACCTTCGTGGTCGCGGGCCAGCACGCGGTGCCCGGCGCGCAGCCCACCGCGCTCTGGTCCAAGGTGATCGCCGAGATCCGCGAAGGCGCCGCCTGAGCGGGCCACCCGCCCTGCTGCGCGGCGACATGCGCAAGGCGCATGGCCGGAATGCGCGCTACCGCGCGCGTTCCGCGGTTGTGCTGGTATACCGTTTTCCGATAGCCCGGTGATAGCGGTAAATCGGCCCGCCGCCGGCAGTTCGCACTGCACCGGTGTGGCCCTGCAAAACTCAGAGGTCACATGCGGTCTGTTCCCGGACGGGTCGAGTTCATCGCGCTGCTTGCGATGATCTTCGCCACCATCGCCTTTTCCATCGACGCCATGCTGCCGGCCCTGCCCGAGATCGGCACCGAGCTGACCCCCGACGATCTCAACCGCGCGCAGCTGGTGATCAC